>WGBS01000207.1 GCA_015494165.1 Gammaproteobacteria bacterium
GCGCGAGGGGAGCCCCACGGCGACGAAGGCGAAGACGCCCGCGTCCGCGCGCCGCGCCAGGAAGCGCACGCCCATGGCCGCCCCGAGGCTGTGGCCGGCCAGCGCCACCGGCGTGTGCCCGCGCCCGCGCAGCCAGCGCACGGCGGCGGCGATGCGCGGCGCGGCCGCATCGAGCAGCGGGGCGTAGTCCTCCGGCCGCGCCTCGTTCGGGAGCACCGGGAGCTGGACGGAGAGCGTGGCCCAACCGCGCTCGGGCAGGCGCGCGCGCAGCGGGTGCACGACCTCGGGCCAGTCCGGGTGCGCGCCCATGCCGTGCAGCACCACCACGCCGCCGCGCGGCTCGCCCGCGGGCGGGGTGTAGACGGCGAGGAAGCGCGCGCCGCCCGCCTCGAGCCACACCGCCTCGCCGTCGATCAGGCCCTCGACGATCTGCTCGGCCCAGCGCCGCTCCTTGGCGGCGTCGCCCTGCCCCGGCGGGCCGGAGGGGGCGGACGCCGCTCCCTCCGCCGGCTGCGCGGCCAGCAGCGCGAGCGCAAACCCTGTCGCCGCAAGGGGTTGGAGACGCATCGGGGGCCTCCGCGAGGCTGCACGGGGCGGGCGTTTGGGGTAAAGTTGCCGGCTCCGCGCCCGCCGCGAGGCCGGCCGGGCACCAATATGGCAGTCGGCAGCAGGGGCTTCAAGACCATGCGCGAATACCTGATCGCACCCTCCATCCTCTCGGCGGACTTCGCGCGCCTGGGCGAGGAGGTGGCCAACGTGCTGGCCGCGGGCGCCGACATCGTCCACTTCGACGTGATGGACAACCATTACGTGCCCAACCTCACCATCGGGCCGCTGGTGTGCGAGGCGCTGCGCGCCTACGGCATCGAGGCGCCCATCGACGTGCACCTCATGGTCAAGCCGGTCGACCGCATCGTGCCGGACTTCGCCAAGGCCGGCGCCACCTACATCACCTTCCACCCCGAGGCGAGCGAGCACATCGACCGCACCCTGCAGCTCATCCGCGACCACGGCTGCAAGCCGGGCCTGGTCTTCAATCCGGCGACGCCGCTCGACTACCTCGAGTGGGTGATCGAGAAGGTGGACATGGTGCTGCTCATGTCGGTCAATCCCGGCTTCGGCGGGCAGAAGTTCATCCCGTACGTGCTGCGGAAGCTGGAGCGCGCGCGCGAGATGATCGACGCCTCGGGGCGCGACATCCGCCTCGAGATCGACGGCGGCGTGAAGGTGGACAACATCCGCGCCATCGCCGAGGCCGGCGCCGACACCTTCGTCGCCGGCTCGGCCATCTTCGGCGCCGGCCGCGACGAGGACCCGAACCGCTACGACAGCGTCATCCGCGCCATGCGCGAGGAGCTGGCGAAGGCCGGGGCCTGAGGACGTGCTCTCCGCCCGCCCCGAGGCCGTGATCGTGGACGTCGACGGCACGCTGGTCGACAGCGTGCCGGACCTCGCCTGGTGCGTGGACGAGACCATGCGGCGCATCGGGCGCGAGCCCTGGGGCGAGGCGCGCGTGCGCGACTGGGTGGGCAACGGCGTCGAGCGCCTGGTCAAGCGCGCGCTCACGGGGAGCCTCGAGGGCGAGCCCGACCCGGCCGAGCTCGAGCGCGCCTATCCCATCTTTCTGGAGCTGTACGCAGAGAACACGAGCAAGCGCAGCCGCCTCTACCCGGGCGCCGCCGAGGCGCTCGCCGCCCTCGAACGTGCCGGCTACCGGCTCGCCGCCGTCACCAACAAGGCACGGCGCTTCACCGAGCCCCTGCTGACCGACCTCGGGGTGCGCGGGCGCTTCGAGGTCGTGGTCTGCGGCGACGACTGCGCGCGCAAGAAGCCGGACCCGGAGCCCCTGCTGTGCGCCGCGCGCGCGCTCGGCGTCGAGCCCCGCCGCTGCCTCATGGTGGGCGACTCGAGCAACGACGTGCAGGCGGCGCGCGCCGCCGGCATGCCCGTGGTCTGCGTGAGCTACGGCTACAACCACGGCCGCGACATCCGCGAGGCCGCGCCCGACGCGGTCGTCGATTCCCTGCTAGAATTGCTGCCCATGCTGGAGCAGGCTGCCTGAGGCAGACGATGCGAGCCCGCGTGGCGGTACGGAGGTGGCGCGTCCCCGGCACCCGATGGTGACCGGGCCGCTCGCGCGCGCCTCCGTCCCCGACCCGAACCTCCCCGACCCGCCACGCAGGGTGAGCCGATGAACGAGCACGCATTCCGGCAGCTTGCCGACCAGGGCTACAGCCACGTCCCCGTGGTGCGCGAGGTCCTCGCCGACCTCGACACCCCCCTCAGCGCTTACCTCAAGCTCGCCGCCGGCCCCTGGAGCTACCTGCTCGAGTCGGTGCAGGGCGGCGAGAAGTGGGGGCGCTACTCCATCATCGGCCTGCCGGCGCGCACCCGCGTCGCCGTGCGCGGCCGCACCGTGACGGTCGAGCGCGAGGGCGAGGCGCCGGAGCGCATCGAGGTCGATGACCCGCTCGCCTGGATCGAGGCGTGGCGCTCCGCCTGGCACGTGCCGGCATTGCCGAGCCTGCCGCGCTTCGCCGGGGGGCTCGTGGGCTACTTCGGCTACGACACCGTGCGCCACATCGAGCCGCGGCTGGCCGGCGTCGACAAGCCCGACCCCCTCGGCGTGCCCGACATCCTGCTCATGCTCTCCGAGGAGCTCGCGGTCTTCGACAACCTGCTCGGCAAGCTCTACCTCGTGGTGCACGCCGAGCCCGCCCGCCCCGGGGCCTGGCGCGAGGCGCAGGCGCGCCTCGACGCCCTCGAGGCGCGCCTGGCCGGCGCGCTGCCGGCCCCCCGCGCGCACGCCGGCGAGCCGCTGCGCGAGGAGGACTTCCGCTCGAGCTTCGGGCGCGAGGCCTTCGAGGCCGCCGTCGGGCGCATCCAGCGCTACATCGTCGAGGGCGACGTCATGCAGGTGGTGCTCTCGCAGCGCCTGTCGGCGCCCTACCGCGGCTCGCCGCTCAACCTCTACCGGGCGCTGCGCACGCTCAACCCCTCGCCCTACCTGTTCTACATGGAC
>WGBS01000208.1 GCA_015494165.1 Gammaproteobacteria bacterium
CAGTGCTCCATGCCGTGGAGCTGGGCGACGAAGACGCCGCGCAGCGTCCCCTCGCGCACGGCCTGCAGGAGGGGCGCCTGCGAGGGGTCGCCGAGCCGCACGCGCGGCCACACGCCGCGGCGCAGGGCGTCGGGGCCGGCCTCGCGCCACATGCGCCCGTCGGGGGCGGCGAGCACGACGCCCAGCGTCATCACGGCCGGCCGCCCCTCGGCGTCGCGCTGGGCGGCCAGCACGTCGGCCAGCGCGCGCAGCGCGCGCGCCTCGCCCTCGGGGTCGGCGCGCGGGCCCCAGTCGTCGCTCTCCAGCGTCACCACCGGCACGGCCAGCACCGGCTCGCGCCACAGGCGCCGAAGCAGCCCGCGCCAGGGCCACAGCGCCGCGGCCCACAGGGCCAGGAGGCCCGCGGCGAGGGCGACGGCGGTCCATGCCGCCGCGCTCATCGTGCGGCCCTCCCGGCCATGGCCCGCCCGGCCGCCTCGTGCGCCTCCAGCCACTGGGAGAGCATCATCAGCACCCACACCATCACGCCGTAATAGGCCGGGTGCTCGGCCACGCGCTCGCGCGTGAGCTCGCGCAGGAAATCCGGGGCCACGATGCGGCGCGCCTCCAGGGCCTCGAGGCTCCCGAGGGCGAGCCGGCGCAGGCCCTCGTGGCGCGTGAGCCAGATGCCGAAGGGCAGGCCGAAGCCGTGCTTGCGCTTGGCGAGGATGCGGCGCGGCAGGACGCCGCGCATGGCCCGCTTGTAGAAGGGCCGCAGGCGCCAGGGCGTGGCCTTCAGACGCGGCGGCAGGGCGCAGGCGAAGGCCACCACGGCCTCGTCCAGCATGGGGAAGGCGACCTCGACGCCGGCGAGCGCGCAGGCGCCGCCGACCTTCTGGAGGTCGTCGTCAGCGAGCGTGAAGCGGAGATCCATGGCGAGCATGCGGTCGAGGTCGTCGCCCGCGAGCGCGCCGTGGAAGGCCTCGGCGCGCAGCGCGAGCGGCCGGGCGGGGTCGACGGCCTCGAGCAGCTCCGGATGCAGCACGCGCGCGGGGCCGAGGCGGCGCAGCAGGTTGTAGTCCTCGAGGCGCTCGACCGGATCGCGCCGCGCCTGCTCGACGTAGCGCGCGAGCTTGCGCAGCGGGCCGGGACCGCCCGCCCGCGCGAGGGGGTCGACGAGCGCGGCGCGCAGCGGCCGCGGCAGGCGGCCGTAGAGCGCGAGCGCCTGCTGCCTGCGGTAGCGGGCGTTGCCGCCGAAGAGCTCGTCGCCGCCGTCGCCGGCGAGCAGGCGGTCGACACCGGCCGCCCGCGCGAGCTCCGCGCAGCGCCAGGCGGCCACCACCGAGGCGTTTCCGAAGGGCTGGTCGAAGCACCGCGCGATGCGCGGCACCGCCTCGACCACCTCCTCGGGCGTGAGGTAGTGCGTGCGGTGCTCGAGGCCGAAGTGCCGCGCGGCGGCGCGCGCGTAGCCGAGCTCGTCGTAGCCCGGCGCGTCGAAGCCGATCGAGAAGGCAGGAAAGCCTCCGCCGTGGAGCGAGGCGGCGATGCCGGCAACCGCGGAGCTGTCGGTGCCGCCGCTGAGGAAGGCCCCGGGCGCGCTGGCGCCCTCCAGCGCGCCGCGCACCGCCTCGCGCAGGCGCCCGAAGAGCTCCTCGCGGCTGGCGCGCACCGGCGGCGCATAGGGGCCGAAGCGCGGCGCCCACCAGCGCTCGACCCGCGCGCGCCCGCCGTGCAGGCGCAAGCAGTGGCCGGGCAGCAGGCGGTGCACGCCCCGGAACACCGTCCCCGGCGCAGGCACCACGTGGAAGTGGAGATAGTGGAGCAGCGCCTGGGGGTCGAGCGCCGCGCCGTGCCCGCGCGCGAGGACGTCGGCGCGCGTGGCGAAGCGCAGCGCGCCGCCCTCCTCCGTCCAGCACACGGGCACGGCCCCGTGCCGGTCGGTGGCGACGAGCCCCTCGCCCTCGCCGTCGACGACCGCGAGGGCGAAGCGCCCCTCGAGGCGCTCGAGCAGGCGCGCGCCGTGCCGCCGCCACGCCTCGGCGAGCGCCTCGGCCGGGCCATGCGCCCGCGCGAGGCGCGCGAGCTCCGGGTCCAGCCAGCGCGGCAGCCCCGCCAGCGCCGCGTGGACGCCGTCGCCTCCGGCGGCCTGCCAGCGGCCCGAGAGCGTCACTTCGAGCCCGCCGCCCGGCCGGCGGACGATGCCGCCCGCAAGCTCCGGCGCGGCTGCGGCCGTGCCTTCGCGGCGCGCGGCGGCGCAGGGCATCCCGCTCACCGCACAGCCTCCGCGGCATGCGCCGGCTGCGCCGACTCCTGCGGCGCGCGGGCCTGCTCGCGCACGATCACGCCCAGCATCACGGTCAGCGCCACGAGCGCGTAGTAGAGGTCGAAGTAGGCGAGCCCCAGGAACGCGCCGGCGACGGCGTAGCCCACGAGGCTCACCTGGAGCATGGAGGCGAGGTCGTGCGCCCACAGCAGCTCCTCGCGCCGGCGTGTGAGCCTGCGTATGCGGCCCGCCTTGAGCCAGGTGAAGGTGCCGAGCAGCACGAACAGCGCGAGCCCCACGAAGCCGTGCTCGCCCAGCACCTCGAAGTAGATGCTGTGGGCGTCGTGGACGTTGTAGGGCTCGGGCGCGTAGACGGCGAACCAGCGCGGCCGGAAGGTCTCGAAGCCGCCGCCCGTCAGCGGGCGGTCCAGCGCCAGGTTGAAGGCGAAGTGCCAGGCGTTGATGCGCCCCATGGCCGAGCCGTCCTCCTGGTAGTGCTCGATGGTCTCCATGCGCGCGTGCCACTTCGCGGGCATGAAGTCCCAGGCGGCGGGCGCCAGGGCGGCGACCACGAGCAGGAAGAGGAGCTTGCGGCGCGTGCGCCAGGCCAGCATGGCGAGCATGGCGAGGACGCCGACCAGCGCGCCGCGCGAGTGGGTGCCGAGAATGGCGATCCCGGTCAGCCCCATGGCCGCCCACCACAGGTTGCGCTCCCAGATCCGCCTCGCCTGGAGCTGGAGGTAGCGCATCAGCGGCAGCACCATGATCATGGCCAGGCCGATCTCGTTGTTGCCCCCGATGAAGGTGCCGTAGGGGCCGAGCACGCGGTGGGCCCCGCCGGTGGTCAGGGTGAAGATTCCGCCCTTGACGCCGTAGAAGCCGATGGAGAGCACGATCGCCCACACGAACCAGTGGATGCGCTCGCGCGTGAAGATGAGCATCATTGTGACGAAGGTGAAAATCTGGATCTTGAGGACCTTCTCGAGCTGGAGCTGCGCCGGGCCGGGCTCCAGGGCGAAGACGGTGGTGACGACCATCCACAGGGTGAAGAGCGCGAGGACCACCGTCTCGCGCGTGAGCGGCGGCGGCCTGCGGTCGCGTGTGAGCAGCAGCGCCACGAGCGTGGTCACGCCCACGGTCATGGCGACGGGGAAGTCGCGCGCGATGCCCCAGGCGAGCCGGTGCGGGTTCATGTAGGCGATCCAGGACCATACCAGCACGCCGATCCAGGGCCGGGCCAGGATCACCGGGACGCTGCCGAAGACGACCGCGAGGACGAAGAGGTCACGCATGGGTCGGGGTGCAGCTCACAGTTCGCGGTCTACGGAGAAGAGACATTCCAAGGCCCCGCGACGGTCTCGGCTGGAAGCCGTGCCCGCTTCGCGGGAGTGGACGGGAGACGGGTGACGGGAGACGGGAAAGACCTCCCGGTTGTGGTAGGGGCTTCCAGCCCCGATCCGGGCCCGCGCAGTCGCGGCTGAAAGCCGCGACTCCCACATTCGCTGCTTGTTGCCCCCCCTTTCTGTGGGAGCGGCATCCTGCCGCGACCCCGGCCGGAACAAGGCTGAGGAATCGCGCCTGGAAGGCGCTTCTCTAAAGCGGCCCCGGCGGTCAACCTCCTGTCAGAGATTTCGCTCTTTTCCTGCCTCGTCCTCGTTCGGCTCCGACCTCCCGGCAGCGCACCGTGCCGATCCTGCGCAACAAGGGCGGGAGGGGTGCAGCGTCTCAGGCTTCTCTACGTGGTCGCCTCGGCGCCACACATGATGGGATCGGAG
>WGBS01000209.1 GCA_015494165.1 Gammaproteobacteria bacterium
CAGGTGGTGATCTCCTCGCCGTGGGCGTAGACGACCAGCGGCAGGCCGCGCCGGCGCGCGACGGCGAGCGCCACCAGCCCCTCGGGGAGCACGCGCCCCGCGTGCACGGCCTCGAAGCGGTGGCGGGCGCTCACCGCCAGGCCCGCGCGCAGCAGCCGCGCGTAGGCGGGGAGCGAGGAGAGCGGCGCGCGCTCCCAGCGCTCGAGCCGCAGGCGGTGCACGGTGTTGGGGTGCGCGGCGTCGTGCTCGCGGCCGCCCGGCACGGCGGCGGTGAGCACGTGCGTGCCGCGCCGCGACCACCGCTTCCTGGTGCTCACCGAGCTCTTCCTGCCCACCAAGGGCGGCACGGCCGTGTGGTTCGACGAGGTCTACCGCCGCCTCGGCGGGCGCGGCACGCATGTGCTCACCGCCGCCGTGCCGGGCGGCCGCGAGCACGACGCCGCGCACCCGAACACCGTGCACCGCCTGCGGCTCGAGCGCTGGGAGCGCGCGCCGCTCGCATCGCTCCCCGCCTACGCGCGGCTGCTGCGCGCGGGCCTGGCGGTGAGCGCGCGCCACCGCTTCGAGGCCGTGCACGCGGGCCGCGTGCTCCCCGAGGGGCTGGTGGCGCTCGCGGTCGCGCGCCGGCGCGGCCTGCCGCTGGTCGTCTACGCCCACGGCGAGGAGATCACCACCTGGAGCCGCCACGCCAAGCGGCGCCTCGCCATGCGGCACGTCTACCGCCGAGCCGAGGCCGTGATCGCCAACAGCGCCTTCACGTGCGAGCGCCTGCGCGCGCTCGGCGTCGCACCGGAGCGCATCCACGTGATCCACCCCGGCGTCGACGCCGCGCGCTTCACCCCCGGACCGCGCGAGCCGGCGCTCCTCGAGGCGGCGGGCATCCCGCCCGGCGCGCGGCTGATCCTCTCCGTCGGGCGGCTCAGCCGCCGCAAGGGCTTCGACCAGGTGATCCGGGCGCTGCCCGCGCTCGTCGCCCGCGGCCTCGACGTGCACCACGCCGTCGTCGGCACCGGCGAGGACGAGGCGCACCTCCGGCAGGTCGCGCGCGAGGCGGGCGTGGCCGGGCGCGTGCACCTGCTCGGCCACGTCGCGCCGGAGGACCTGCCGCGCTGGTACCGCGCCAGCGACGTCTTCGCCATGCCCAACCGCCCCGTGGGCGCCGACGCCGAGGGCTTCGGCATGGTCTACGCCGAGGCCGCCGCCTGCGCGCGCCCCGCGGTCGCGGGCCGCCACGGCGGCACGGGCGATGCCGTCCTCGACGGCATCACGGGCCTGCGCGTGGACGGCGCGGACCCCGACGCCGTCGCCGCGGCGCTCGCCTGGCTGCTCGAGGACCGCGCGCTCGCCGAGTCCATGGGCCGCGCCGGGCGCGCGCGCGTCGAGCGCGAGCTCGCCTGGGAGCGCGTCGCCGAGCGCACCGCCGCCCTGCACCGCGCGCTGACGGAGGCCCGCCCATGAGCGCCGCCACCGCCGTGCTGCGCCGCATCCGCAACCTGCCGAAGCTGCGCGACCCCGAGATCCGCGCCAAGAACCTCGAGGCCGCGCGGCTGGCGGCCCGCGAGCTCGCCTGGGAGCTCGTCCGCCCGCCGCTGCGCGAGCCCATCTTCGTGGTCGGCTGCTCGCGCGCCGGCACCACCGTCACCTACGAGGCCCTCGCCCGGGCGCCGGGGCTCCTCACCATCGGCCACGAGACGCCGCAGCTCTGGCACCGCATCTGGGGCCCGCGCCACCGCCGCTGGGAGTCCGAGGGCGCCACTTGGGAGGAGGCGCGGCCCGCGCACGCGCGCGCCGCGCGGCGCTGGTGGTGGGCCCGGCTCGGCGCGGGCGGCCGGCTCCTCGACAAGACCTGCATCAACGTGCTGCGCGTGGGCTACCTCGCCCGCCTCTTCCCGGACGCGCATTTCGTGTACGTCCACCGCGACGGGCGCGACAACGTCAGCTCCCTCATCGACGGCTGGCGCAAGGGCGACCACTTCGCCCTGTCGAAGCTGCTCGGACCGCTCCCGGAGCCCGTCGCCATCGAGGGCGGCGCCTTCACCGACTGGCGCTTCTTCCTGCCGCCCGGCTGGCGCGCCCTCAGCCGCGCGCGCCTCGCCGAGGCCTGCGCCCACCAGTGGGTGGAGGCCAACCGCGCGGCGCTGCGCGACCGCCGCCACGTCGCCCCGGAGCGCTGGCACGTCCTGCGCTACGAGGATCTTTTCGAGGACCCGGGCGAGGCCTTCCGGCGCCTCTACGCGCGCCTCGGCCTGGAGTACACCCCGGCCGCACGGGCCCACTGCGAGCGGCTCGCCGAGCGGCCCACCAGCATCGTGAGCGGCCCGCCCCAGCGCGAGAAGTGGAAGCGCCGCAACCCGCGCGAGGTGGAGTCCATCCTCGACCGCATCGCCCCGCTGCAGCAGGAGCTCGGCTATGCCTGAACGGTCCGTGCGGCTCGATGCGGCCGATCCCAGTCTGCCGGATCGCATATTCGACGAGATTTCCCGCCATCAATGGATGCAGCGCATCGACCTGGGCAACGGGATCGTCACGCCCGGAAAGTGGGAGAATCCGCTTATTCGCCAGGCGTTCGACCTTGTCGACTTCCGCGGCAAGCGTGTTCTTGACGTCGGCACCTGCAATGGCAAATGGGCGTTCGAGGCCGAGCGACGGGGTGCCGATGAGGTGGTCGCCATAGACAATCTGCGGCACGTCGGCTACTGCTACAGCGGGGCCTTCGAGTGTGCCAAGCGCCTCCTCCGATCCCGTGTCGAGTACCGGCCAGACGTGGACGTATGTGAGTACAGGGAGGAGGAAACGTACGACGTCGTCATATTTTGCGGAGTCTACTATCACCTGCGAGATCCCCTGCGTGCCCTTGCGAACTTGCGTGCATCTCTCCGGACCGGCGGCCGCATGATCGTCGAGGGTCCGGTCTACGACGATAAGCGGCAGGCGTACGCGACCTTTCACTACCGGGAGCCATTCCTGGGCGACAAGACGAACTGGTGGGTGCCCTCGGTGCGCGCTTTGCGGGAGTGGATCGAGTCCTCGTTCTTCGAGATCGAGCAGTCTCTGTGTGGAGGCGCACCCCAGCGCTTCTGGGGTAGGATGAAATCCACCTTCAGAACAAGGGTGCTTGGAAAGGCACCGCGCACCTATCGGCAGGTGCTCGTATGCCGGGCCGTGAAGCGAGCGGATCCGTGGTGGCCGACACCCTATGCCCCCTTCGACCGGTGGTCGGCGCCTGAGAAGGGATAGATGCGCAAGCACGCGATGCCCGTCGTGTCCGTGGTGATTCCGGCCTTCAACGCCGAGCGCTGGGTGGCGCGCGCGGTCGACAGCGCCCTCGCCCAGGACCACGAGCCCAAGGAGGTCATCGTCGTCGACGACGGCTCCACCGACGGCACGCCCGGCGTCCTCGCCCGCTACGGGCGGCGCATCCGGGTCGTGCGCCAGCCCAACCGCGGATTGCCCGCCGCCCGCAACGCGGGCCTGCGCGCCGCGCGCGGCGAGCTGGTCGCCTTCCTCGACGCCGACGACCGCTGGCTGCCGGGCAAGCTCGCCGCCCAGGTCACGCTCATGCGCGAGCGCCCCGAGCTCGGCTTCTGCGCCACCGAGGCCTGGCTCGAGGACGAGGCGGGCCGGCGCCTCGGGCGCTGGCGCGACGAGGGCCCGCTCCCGGGCCGCACCTTCCTCGAGACGCTCTTCGCGCGCAACGCCGCCGTGGCGGGGAGCGGCTCGGCCGTGATGGTGCGCCGCGGGCTCGCGCTCGCCGTGGGCGGCTTCGACGAGTCGCTCCCCGCCCTCGAGGACGTGGACATGTGGATGCGGCTCGCCGCCGTCGCAGCCTACGACTGCGTGCCGGAGCCGCTCGCGGTGGTCACGCGCCGCGCGGGCAGCATGAGCCGCGGGATCGCCCGCATGAAGGCCGCCGCCGTGCGGGTGATGCGCAAGAACCGCCGGCTGCTGCCGCCGCGCTCCCGCGGCGCCTACTGGCGCTGGTGCCAGGCCGGGACGCTCAGTGACTACGCGAAGTGGGAGGCGCGCGCCGGCCGCCGCGCCCGCGCCCTGCTCACCCTCGCGCAGGCGGCGGCCCTGAGCCCGCTCGGGCGCGGCCGCCTCGCCGCCGCGATCGCCCTCGACGTCCTGCGCGGGCGCATGGCGCTCCCGGAGGCCGCCGCGGCATGAGGCCGGACCCCGTCAGCCGCCGGCTCCTGCGGGGCGTGGGCAGGCGAAGGGCCGGCCAGGGAAGCGCGGAGCTGGCGCCATAGCGTAGCAGCATCCGCTCGGACGCGTACGCCCGTCCGATCGGAATGCGAGCGGTCGAGGGTCGCCAATACACCTTGCATTTCGGTGAGTAGCAACCGCGCGAGCATGGCGGTGACGGAATGATACTGGTTCGGGACATCGTTCAGAGACGCGAAAGCGGATTTCGCAGCGTCGTCTTCGATCTGGAGGCGGCGGGGACCTGCCATCGCGTGTTCGTGAAGGGGCTGCCTGGACGGGCCGTGCCCGACCACGCTCTGGTTGACAGCGCCTTGGTCCTGTTCCTATTAGCGGCGATGCGGGAGCGCACGAAGCTCGTGCTTCCGGGTCCTCCGAGCGCGGCGATGACGGCGGCTGCCTCCAGGCTGCAGGAGATCTACAGCACCTGGTATCCGGATGTGTTTTCAAGAGTCGAAATCGTGGCACCGCACCCGGAGGACGACGCTCCGGAGGACGGCGGTGCAGAGTATGCGTTCTTCAGCGGCGGGGTCGATTCGTTCTGGCTGCTCCACACGAAGGGCGCACCGGCCGACGGCCTGGTCTTCGTCGAAGGGCTGGACATACCGCTGAAGGCGGCGCCCGAACTGGAGGCTGTCCGCAAGTCCTTCCAAGGGCTGGAGCGGGACGCGGGGGTCCGAATTCATTTTCTGCGTACCAATCTGCGTGACTTCACGGATCCGAGGGCGGACTGGGGCAAGGCCCAGCACAGCCTGGCCATGGCGGCGATCGCCCACCTGCTTGTCGGGAGCGGCGGGGTCGTGCGGATGGCCTCTTCTTACACGTGGCGCGAGCTGCAGCCGTGGGGCGAATCGCCCCTTACCGCGCCCCTGCTCTCAGGGAAGAGAGTGCGGCTCGAGCTGGAGGGGCTGAGCGTGTCGCGGCTGGAGCGGGCTGCGAGCCTTGCGCAGTCGTCAGTGGCCCCGCGGTATCTGCGCGTGTGCTGGGCGTCGCGTGGCGCGCTCAATTGCGGGAAGTGCGAGAAGTGCCAGCGCACGGCAGCGGCGTTGCGCGTGGTGGGCGCGGCCGATGCTTTCCCCACAGTGCCGCGATGTGACATCCGGCGGATACGGGAGCTTTCCTTGACCACGGAGCAGATGGTGGGCCAGTGGCGGGAGATCCAGGACGCGGCGGTGCGAAACGGCGACCACCCACTGGCCGAGGCGATCGCCGTGCCCTTGGCGAAATGGGCGGCGGCCCGACTGCTGAAACTGTCGGGATGCCGTGCCGAGGTGGGGCGATTGCTGGCGAAGGACTCGGACGTGGCAGGAACTCTCGTCGAAGAAGGGGCGGCGCTCCATCCGGCACCGGCAGCCAGGGCGTTCGTGGCCGGGATGGCGCGCGCGGTCAAGCGCAGGGCCGGGCGCGCCCTGAAGAGGGGGAAAGCGCCTTTCGCGAAAGTTCCGGGCGGCTAGCGGGGCCGAGGTGGCTGAGGTCAGAGAGGACGGGGGCGGGCCCGTGGAGGCATGCAATCCCAACCGGGAAGAGATTCTTCGCCTCAAGGACAAGCTGAGGCTGGCGGTGTGCGAGCATGTGCGCCGGAACGATCCGGTCGCGCTTCTGGATTTTCCCATGTACGCCAACGTGGGCGACAGCGCGATATGGCTGGGTCAGGAGCGTATTCTCGCCGAAGCCGGGATCACGGTAGCCTACCGCTCGCCGCTCCCGTGCCTCGTGGAACGGCCGGGGAACGTGCGCCAGGCGCTGTACAGCGGGGGCGGAAATCTTGGCGATCGCTGGCCCGAGGTGGACGAGCGGAGGCGGCGGCAGCTCTTGCTGTGGCGGGAAATACCGTCCCTGATATTCCCCCAGAGCATCTATTTTGAGGACCGGGGCGTCTGGCGTCGCGCACGCGAGGAGTATCGCGCCGTGGAAGAGCTTACAGTCTTCGTGCGGGACGACGAGAGCCTGGAGCGCGGATCCGAGATATTCCGAAGCCCGCCACGTTTGGTTCCCGATGCAGCTTTTGGGCTGGGCTCGCTGTCGCGCACCACCCGCCCTCGGACCGATATTCTCATATTGGCGCGGCGCGACCGAGAACAGCGGGAAAGCGTTCGGCGCGACCTGAAGGCGCTGGGGCTGCGCGCCACAGACTGGACAGCGGAGAGGGCCAGTAACGCATTGCGCGCGCTCCATTGGAGCGAACGCCTGCTCACCCGATATCCAGGCAAGCTTCGCTTCCTGGCGCAGGGGCGGCCGCTGCTGATGCGGCGTGCCGCCGCGGACCGGCTGGCGCGCGGCCTGGACGTGCTTTCCCAAGGGGCGGTGGTCATCACCGATCGGCTGCATGGGCACGTGCTGTGTGCGCTCGCGGGAATCCCGCACGTCATCGTAGACAACGACTACGGGAAGGTCGCGGGCTTCTGGCGGAGGTGGACGAGCGGCTTTGAAGGCGTGCGCTTGGCGGGCGGCCTGCGGGAGGCGCTCGACGTGGCGACGCAAATGGCCGACGGGCGTGCGGTCACCGCAGTCGGCTAGCGGATCGCGGAGTGTCCGAGCAGCGAGCGACGGGAGGAAAGGCCGAGCGATGATCTACGAGGGGAACGCCAAAACCGTGAGCGGCGCCGCAGTATGCGTGCTTGCAGGGCTATTGATGGTCGCCGGGGAAGCAGGCGCTATCGGAACGTTCAAGGCGACGCCTGCAGAACTCCGTCTCCTCCCTGCGTACTGCGGTCCTCGGGCACAGCCGTGGGGCAACGACAGCAGCCGGCCCGAGGTTCGCCGCTGGTTTCAGGTGTTCGGCAGGGATTACGTGCATATGCACCACTATTGCCTCGCCATGCTCAAGCTGCGCCGCGCGCCTATGATTGCCGACGGGCGCAGACGGCGCGCCGCCTACGCCGTGGCTCGCAACAATTTGATCTACATGGAAAAGAATGTATCGCAGGGCTTTCTGCTGTGGCCGGAGCTCAAGGTGCTGCTGGCCGAGGCGTACCGAGGGCTGGGCGACCGTGCGAGGGCGGTGGCGGCAGCGCAGCAGGCTCTGGCCCTGAAGCCCGACTACGCCCGGGCGGCGGTGTTCCTCGCCGACGAGTGGGTCGCAATGGGACGTCGGGAGGAGGCGAGACGCGTGCTGGAGGCCGCGATCAAGCACGGGGCACGGGCGCGCTCTCTGATGCGGCGGTTGGCATGCCTGGAGGGCCGGGGCCGCCGGTGCCCGGCCGGATATCGGATCACCGGAAGCGGGCGCGAACGATGAGGCGGGACGCGCACACGCTTTGGGGCGCGCTTTCGGCAGCGGTGCTGTTCACGGCGGCCCTGACGGCCAAATCCGTGGCCGATTTCACCCGGACGGGGCCGGCGATACGCGCCCAGATCGAAGCGCACTACTTTGGGTATGCGGTCTATGCGGTGGGGCGGCTCGCCGCGGCGGCTCTCGTGATCGCCGCCGTGCTGGCGATCCTGGGCGCCGCGGTGAAGGAGGCCGCACTGCCGGGAGGGCGGCGGCCGTGGCTGTCGGGCTTCGTCGCGGGAGCGGCAGGAATTGCGATCGGAACCGGTGTAGCGTTCGCGTGGGCCCTGGTGCACGAGCCGAGCACGCTCGTCGCGAGCTGGCTGTACGACGTAGGTCACCTTGTCCGCTGGTGGTTCTGGATCCCGAAGGGCGTGCTCGGGCCACTCCTCGCGGCAAGCGTGGCGCTTGCGGGAACGTGTGCCGTGGTGTGGGCGGGGCGATCCGTGGGCTGGCGGCCCACGATGGCGCTGGCGGCGCTGATCGCGGCCGGCGTGGCCGTCGTGCTTCTCGTGCATTCCGCCCGAGCCGGAGTCGCAGCTTCGGCCGGGAGCATCGCACGGGAGGGCAGGCCGAACATCCTGATCATCGCCTCGGACACCCTGCGGGCCGACCGGCTGGGAATCGCCGGATACGCGCGGAACCTGACTCCGACGATCGACGGCTTGGCCCGACGGGGCACGTGGCTCGCCGAGACGTACGTGCCGATCGCGCGAACCGCGCCCAGCATCACGACGATACTTACAGGGGCGTGGCCCCGCAGGCACGGCGTCACCACCAACTTCATACGAGATGAGCAGCGGATCCTTCCGGTAAGAGCGCTTCCGGAAGTCCTGCGGGCGGCGGGATACCGCACGGCCGCGGTCGGCGACTGGGCCGCGAGCGACCTCGGGAAGATCGCCTTCGGGTTCGACGTCTTGCGGGTTGCCCCTGACCAGTGGAACATCAAGTATCTGCTGCGGCAAGGTCCGAAGGACCTGCGCCTTTTCCTTGCCCTTTTCACCCACAACAGCCTGGGCCGGATGCTGCTTCCGGAGATCTACTACCTCGCTGGGCGGCCGCTCACCCGGGACGTCGGGCGGATGGCCCGGCGCCTGATCGACGAGCTTCGCGCGGAGGGCCAGCCATTCTTTCTTTTCACATTTATCGCCACCACCCATGCGCCGTTCGGCACGGAATACCCCTACTACACGATGTTTTCGGGTCCGGACTACAAGGGGCGATCCAAATTTTGCATGACGGAGGTCTTTTCGCCCGAGGCGATCGCGAAGCGTCAGGCCCAGGGCCGCGAAGCCTTCGACGTGCAGCAGATTGTCGACCTGTATGATGCCGGGGTGCGCCGCTTCGACGATGAGGTGCGTGCGATACTCGAGCACCTCGAAGATCGCGGTTTGATCGACAACACGATCGTCGTCGTCCTGAGCGATCATGGGACGGATCTGTTCGAGCGCGGCACGTGGGGACAGGGAAATACTGTGATCGGGGAGGACCCGAGCAACCGCATACCGCTCGTGATTGCGGGGCCGGGAGTGCCGACACGCACTGTTAGGGCGACGGTACGGAGCGTTGACATCGCACCGACCATTGTCGAGCTAGCCGGGATCGAGCCCGGTGTCCTGGGAGCGGATGGCCAGAGCCTGGCTGCCTATCTGGACGGACGCGACAAGGGCGATCGGGCCGCGTACATGGCGACAGGGGCATGGCTTGCGCGCGTCGCCGGGATGGCCGACGACCACGTCCGGGTGCCCCCCCTGATCGAGCTGCTCGAGATCCCGGACCAGGAAAGCGGCACCATAGCGCTGTCGGAAAAGGCGAGGGCGATGATCGAGGCGGCGCGTGACAGGGCCGTGCGCTGGGGCCGGTGGAAGCTGGTGCGGATACCTGCGGTAGGCGGACCGAGATACGCGCTCTACGACCGCGTGCGGCCTGAGGATGGGGACCAGGCGGAGCGGCACCCGGAGGTTGCGCAGTGCCTGCGGCGTGCGCTCGACCTCTGGGTGGCCGATCCGGCGGCCGCGCCGATGGCGCTGGAGTGCAAAGGCGAGGCATGAAGGATCTCGGGGCACGCTTTCGAAAGGGCGCCGCATGGGTGTACATCCAGGGATGGGTGGTAACCGCCATCAGCTTCGCCGGCGGCGTCGCGATGGCGAGGCTCCTCGATCCCGCGGACTTCGGTGTCTTTGCAGCGGTGACCGCGTTCACGAGCGTGCTGGCGCACCAGCTCCAGCTCGGTGTCCCGGAGGCGCTGCTGCGGACGCACGAGGACGACGTCCTGGCGCTCGACAGCGCTTTCTGGACCATGCAGGTGCTTGCGGTGGTGTGCTTCGCCCTCGCCTGGTTGGCCGCGCCGGCGCTCGCACAGGCGTACGACGACCCGCGGTTCGTGGCGCTGATGCGGGTGCTCGCAGCACTGTTCCTGCTGCAGCCGGCCGCATATGCTGCGATGGCGCACATGCGTAGGGCCATGCGCCACGACCGGGCGGCGAAGGTGGCGGTCTCCTCGTCGGTGTTGGGGGTGGCGAGCGGCGTGACAGCGGCAGCAATGGGAGCGGGCGCCTTCGCGTTCGCGGTGGGTGGCGCAACGTCCGGATTGACCATGAGCGTGATGGCGATGTGGCGAAGCGGATGGCGTCCCGGGATACGCTTCGAGTGGGGGAAGGCTAAGGCCGTTCTGGGATATGGCCTCAGGCTACACCTCGGCAACACGCTGAGCGTGGCGTCCGACAAGGTGGACACGATGCTCGTGGGCGGCGGAGCGGGAACAGTGGCGCTTGGGTACTACAACAGGGCGCTGTCGACCGCGAGGATGCCGGTGCGTGAGCTTCTCGGGAGGCTCTATACGGTCGTCTTGCCGGCCTTCGGCCGGTTGGGGGGTTCCGAGGAGCGCTCGCGGCGGGCGTACAAGAAGATGGCGACCGTCGTGGGCGCTAGCGTGCTCTTGGCGTTGTCCTGG
Organism: Gammaproteobacteria bacterium; assembly: GCA_015494165.1. Taxonomy (GTDB): domain Bacteria; phylum Pseudomonadota; class Gammaproteobacteria; order S144-34; family S144-34; genus S144-34. The sequence continues at coordinate 10,428 of WGBS01000209.1, forward strand.
CTTTGGCTCAGCGCGGAGCCTTTCATCACGCTGCTGTACGGGAAGAAGTGGGTGCCAGCGGTGCCTGCGATCCGGATCCTCGTGATCGCGGCGGCCATTGGGACCTTCCGTGGCCTTCTCGGCATGTACGCCTCGGCAGTGGGGCTCGCCGGGCGCCGGGCATGGCTCGAGGGGGTAGGGCTGGTGGTTACGGCGATCGCCGTGGCGGTCGGGCTGCGGGGTGGCCTTGAGGGCGTGGCTTGGGGGATCGTGTGCCGGAACGCCGTGATGCTGGCGCTGATGCTCGAGCTGGTCCGCCGTCACACGGCGGTGGGGCCGCGCGACGTGTGGGCGGGGGCGTGGCCGGGGATCCTTGCGGCGGGCGCCGCGGCTGCTGTCGGGAGTGCCTTCCCGGTGGGGCTGGCTGCTCCAGGATGGGAGGGGGAGCTCATGGCGCTCGGACACAACGCAGCGGTGACGATCGGGCTCGGCATGGCCGTGCTCGCAGCCATTCGCGCGGTCGCCAAAAGCCACGAGGGAGTACAAGCGCTGTTCGAGCTGACGCGGCTCGGGGCGAGCCGTATGCGCCGCCTGGTGAGGAGCACGGCATGAGCGTGGCGACGGACGGACGCAAGCACCACCGGCGGGTGGCCTTCGTCGTGGGGGCACCGCGCAGCGGAACGACGTTGTTGACCCATATGCTCCACAGGCATCCGGAGGTGTCGGCGACACCGGAGACGTATTTTCTTCCGTATGTACGCAGTTTCCGGGGAGGCGCCAGGGGGCTTCTCAGAGAATGGCCCGCGTCGGGAGAGTGGCTTTGCAGGCGGATGGCGCAGCTCGAGACACCGGGCTGGCGGGCGACATGGCCACGTACGTTCGCAGGGCTCGCAGAAAGACTTCCCGGAAGGCTCGTCCCCGGCCTCCGGCGCCTGTTCCTGGCGGTGATCGAGGACGCGGCGGTGGACCGGAATGCCCCGCTTCTCGTGGAGAAGACGCCCCAGCACATCGAATATCTGCCGTTGCTGCGACGGCTGTTTCCCCGGGCGCCCATCATTCACATCGTGCGCGACGGGCGGGCCGTCGCTTCGTCA
>WGBS01000210.1 GCA_015494165.1 Gammaproteobacteria bacterium
GCCTCGACCTCCTCCGCGGTCAGGCCGCTCATGCGCACCAGCGGCTCGTTTAGCGCGACACGCCCGTCGAAGGCGACGGCGCCGTAGCCGGCCTCCGTGTTCCACGGCAGGGTGATCTTGCTCACCACCGCGACGTCCAGGGGCAGCCCCAGCGCCGCGGCGAGCGCCGCCCCCACCGGAACCCCGCCCGCCGGGATCGCGACCACGACCGCGTCGGCGTCGACCGCGCCCGCGAGCATGCGCGCCAGCACCTCGCCGGCCTCGCGGCGGTCGGCGAAGACGTGCGCGCGCTCGCGCAGCTCCGGCAGGTCGACCACGGGCGCCGCCATAGGCCGCCCCTACGCGCGCTCCACGCGCACCGGATCGCCGGGCCGCACCGCGGCCAGCGCCCGCACGTCGCCGAGGGCGCGGGCGAAGACGTTGCACGGCGCGGCGAGCCGGATCTCGTCGCCGCGCGAGACCGGCGTGCGGCCGTAGCCGATGGCGATGCAGCGCCCCTCGCTCCAGAAGGCGATGTCGCCCGGCTCCATGACCTCGCGCGCGCCGGGCTCGAGACCGGCCTCCACCGGCACCTCGAAGTAGACCTCCTCGCCCCAGGTGCGCGCGCGGGACTCCAAAGGCAGCGCCGCGGCCACGGCGCGCGCCGTCGGCGTCTCCAGCAGCTCCGCCTCCAGGCTCACCGGACCCGCACGGATACGGATGCGCTCGCCCATGGCCCCGTGCCCGTCTCAGCCGACCCTCGTCTGACGAAGATAGTCCAGGATGCGGCCCTCGAGCCACCAGCGCCCGCGGCCGCGGCCGACGAAGCCGACGTGGCCCCCCGCGTCGGCGAGCTCGAGCCGCACCGCCGGCGCGAGCTCGGCCGGCCGCGGGATGGCCCCGGGAGCGACGAAGGGATCGTCGCGCGCGTGCACGATGAGCGTCGGCACGCGGATGGCAGCGAGCCAGGGGCGGCAGCTCGCGCGCGCGTAGTAGTCGTCGGCGCCGGCGAAGCCGTGCAGGGGCGCCGTGATCCGGTCGTCGAAGGCACGCAGGCTGCGGATGCCGCGCAGCTGCGCCGCCGCGATGCCCGGCAGCGGCGCCTGCCGCAGGCGCCGGCGCACGCTCGCGCGCATGCGGCGCAGGAGCGCGGCCTCGTAGAGACGCGACAGTCCGGTGTGGATGCGGCGCGCGCAGGCGGCGAGGTCGAAGGGCACCGAGACCGCCACCGCCGCCCGCAGGGCCGCCCGCGCCCCCGCCTCGCCGAGATGCCGCAGCAGCAGGTTGCCCCCGAGCGAGAAGCCCACGGCCGCGGCCGCCGGCCGGCCCGTCGCCGCCAGGTGCGCGAGCGTGGCGGCGAGATCGCCCGTCATGGCGGCGTGGTAAAGGCACGGCCCGCGGTTGGGCCGCCGCCCGCAGCCGCGCAGGTGCATGACGGCGGGCCGCCAGCCCGCGCCCGCGAGCCGCGCCATCAGGCCGGCGGCATAGGGCGAGCGCACCGAGCCCTCCAGCCCGTGGAGTATCAGCACCACCGGGCCGCGGGCGCCGCGCGCCCAGGCGAGCTCCAGGAAGTCGCCGTCGGCAAGCGGCACCTCCTCCCACTCCAGCGCCGGCGGCCGCACCCGCCGGGCGAGCGCCGCCCATAGCGTCTGGCGGTGGGGACCGGCCAGCCCCCGTGCGGGCGTGAAGGCCGCCTTGACCACGACGCCCGTGGCGCGGGCACCGGTCGGGGCGAGAGGCTGCACGGGCGCGTCCATGCCGCCGGTGTACCAGATCCGGGGGCGAGGTGCGAGAGACGGGCGGCGCGAGGCGGGAGAGGCCGGAAGCGGAAGCCGGGTGCCGGGGCGGGAAGGGGCTTCAGGCCGCGTCGGTGTGGCGCGCGGCCTGCTCGAGGGCGATGCGGGCGCTCACCGCCGCCCGCAGGCGGCGCAGGGTGGCGGGGCCGACGCCGCGCACCGCGAGCAGCGCCGCGTCGTCGGCGCGGGCCAGCGCCTCCAGCGTGCGGAAGCCCGCGCGGTGCAGCGCGGTGGCGGTCCCCGGCCGGACGCCGGCGAGCTGCAGGCAGGCGAGCCAGCGCGGATCCGGCCCGCCGCCGGGCCGGGCGCGCCGGCCCGCAGCCTCCGGCAGCCGGACCCCGGCCGGCGCACGGGGTGCAAAGGCGCGGCGCCAGGCTGCGGCCGCGGCCAGCGCCGCCCCGCCGGCGAGGCCGAGCGCGAGCGCCAGGCCCGGCGAGAGCGCGACCAGCGTGCCGAGCGCCACCGGTCCCATGCCGAGGAGCACGGCACCGCCCGCGACCGCCACGGCCAGCGCCCGCCGCCGCCCCCGGCCGAGCCGCGGGGTCAGGAGCCCCGCCGCCACCTCCACAGCCCAGGCGCCCGCGGCCAGCGCAAGGGCGCACGCGCCCGCCGGCACGAGCGCCGGCGCGCCGTCCGTCAGGGCGAGCGCGAGGCGCCAGGCCCATGCGGCACCCCAGCCCGTGAGGCCCGCCGCCGCCGCCGCGAGGGCGAGGCCCCAGAGGCGCTCCGGCCGCGCCGTCGCGGCGGCCGCCGCACCGCGCAGGCGGCGGGCCAGCCGGCGCCAGGGATCCTCGGGCCGGTGTCGGGCCCAGGGGTTGATCGGGGCGATGCGTGCGCCGGGCGTGGCCATGGCCGCAATTCTCGCCGCGCCTTCCGCCGCGTGCTGTGCGCCGGTTCGCGCTCCGGCCCTCAGGCCGCGGCCTCCTCGCCGGAGCGCCCCGCGAGTACCGGCCGCAGCGCCGCGGCGAGCTCGGCCGGATGGAACTTGGGCACGTAGACGTCGGCGCCCACCGTCTGGCCCAGGTGCTGGTTGGCCTCGGCCGAGAGCGAGGAGTGCATGATGACCGGGATGCCGCGGAAGCGCGGGTCGTTCTTGATGCGCTTGGTGAGCACGTAGCCGTCCATCTCCGGCATCTCGACGTCGGTGAGCACCGCCGAGACCAGCCGGTGGACCGGCGCGTGGCTCGCCTCGGCGCGGGCGGCGAGCTCCTCGAGGATGTCCCAGGCCTCCTTGCCGTTGCGCGCGGCGATGTGGCGCACGCCCATCTTGTCCAGCGTCTGCTCGATCTGGCGGCGCGCCACCGCCGAGTCGTCGGCGAAGACCACCGTGGCGTCCACGTCGAGGGGCTCGACCGCGTCGTAGAGCTCGGGGTCGTTGCCGAAGTCGGCCGTCTCGGCCAGCACCTTCTCCACGTCCAGGATCATGACGATGCGCCCGTCGTCGAGCTGGGTGACGGCCGTGATCAGCCCGCCCATGCGGTTCTGCATCATGGGCGGCGGCACCTTCACCTGCGTCCACTCGAGGCGCAGGATGCTCTCGACCGAGTGCACGAGCAGCGCCTGCACGAAGCGGTTGTACTCGGTGATGATCAGGATCTGCGGCTCCTCCTCCGGATCCAGCCCGCAGAAGCGCGCGAGGTTGATGACCGGGATCATGTTGCCGCGCAGGCTGATCATCCCCTCGACCGCCGGCGGCACGTCCGGCGCGCGCGTGATCTCCGGCACCTGCATCACCTCGCGCACCTTGAAGACGTTGATGCCGAAGACCTCCGAGCGCCCCGTGGCGCGGTCGGTGCCGAGGCTGAAGAGCAGCACCTCCAGGCGGTTGGCGCCCGCGAGCCGGGTGCGCTCGTCGACGGAGTCCATGAAGCTGGCCATAGCGGTCCCCCGATGCCACAGCGACGGGTGCCGGGCGGGTGCCCGGCTCATCTCCGCTATCGGCCGCGGGCGGGCGGACTTTAGCCCCGACCGCGCTCGGCGCTCTGCGAGGCGGCGGGCGCCGGGCCGGAGACGGGCGGCTGGCCCCAAAAGAAAAGGGCGCCCGCAGGCGCCCTTCCCGCAGCGGGAACGTGGCCCGCTTACCAGCCGGAGCGCTGCTGGCGGCGCGGCTTGCGCTCCTGGGCCTCGTTCACCCGCAGGGTGCGGCCCTGGAACATCGCGCCGTTGAGCTGCTCGATCGCGCTCTGCGCCTCGCTGTCGTCCATCTCGACGAAGCCGAAACCACGCGAACGGCCGGTGTCGCGGTCGTTGATGATCTTGGCCGAGTGGACGGTGCCGTGCTGGGCGAACAGGGCCTCCAGCTCGGCGTCGGTGGTGCTGTACGGGAGATTGCCTACGTAGATCGACTTGGACATTTCGCTATCGCCTGCGTCGCGGTGGGAGGGCATCGGCCGTGGCCGGTGCGTCCGCACCTTATGGTCTGGACACCGGCCCCGCGACGCTCGAGCAGACCTCCGGGGTGTGCGGCGGGCGCCGTGGAGCCTTCCTGGTCACCCGGAGGGTCGGCGGGATACGTTCGTCGGACGGGGTTCGCGCCCCGTGCCCCACGGCGGAACCTGCTGGCCGACCGGGCTGCCGCCTACCCTACGCCCTTCGGGCCCGATGCACAAGGCCCGCGGGACGGGCGGTGCCGCCCTCAGTCCCAGCGGTCGTCGCGCACGTAGACCCGCCCGCCCTCGACCTTGACGGGGAAGACGTGCACGGGCTCGTAGGCCGGCGGAGCCGTCGCCTCGCCCGTGAGCAGGTCGAAGTGGGCGCCGTGGCGCGGGCAGACGACCTCGTGGCCCTCGATGTCGCCGCCGGCGAGGCAGCCGCCGTCATGGGTGCACACGTCCTCGATGGCGTGGAAGCCGTCCTCGAGCCGCACCACCAGCACCTCGGCGTCGTCGAGCTCGACGGTCTTCCAGCCGCCGACCGGGAGCTCGTCCTCGCCGCAGACCTCCACCCACTCCGACATGTCTTCAGCCCCCCACTTCGTCGCCCGCCGCCTTTCCGCGGGCGCAAGCCGCGCACAGTCAGTCTACATGCCAGTCTACGGGTGACAGGCGACAGTCTACGGGCCACTGTACACCGCAGACCGCAACCCGTAACCCGAGACGGACAGAAGACGGGTCGCGGGTTACGGGTTGCGGGTTACGGGTGCAGGCCACTGTAAACCGCACCCTGCAAACTGCAACCCGCCTGTGGGAGGGGCTTCCAGCCCCGAACAAAACGGCCGCACCCGAAGGGTGCACCACCC
>WGBS01000211.1 GCA_015494165.1 Gammaproteobacteria bacterium
TCTCCCGCCTCTCCGCCGGAGGCGGTCGCGGCTGGAAGCTGCTTGTATGGTGGACGGGGGACGGGCTACCGGAGACGGGTGACCGTACACCGTAGCCTGCAACCCGTGGCCCGTCTCCCGAATCTCGCCTCCCGCCCCTGCGCCGCAGGCGCCGCAGACGGCCCCGGGCACGCTACCGCCGGGCCGGGCGGCCCTTCCGGGGCCGCCGGTCTTATGCTCTTTTCCTTTCACGCCCAGCTCCTTGCCGAGCCTTCTTCAATCCATTTCTTCCGCCTCAGGGGCGCCAGGCGATGAGCACGGTGCAGTCGTCGCGCGCCCCCGCCGCCTGCGCCGAGCGCACCAGCGCCTCGGGAACCGAGGCCGGATTCCGGCGCCGCGCCGCCTCGACCAGGCGGTTCGCGATCGCGGCCTCGCTCAGCCGGTCCACCACGCCGTCCGTGGCGAGCAGGAGCCAGTCGCCGGGACGCCAGCGGCGCTCGACGATGCGGGGCACGACGGGCCGGTCGTCGACACCGATGGCCTGCAGCAGGCCGGCTTCGGCGCGGTGGAGGCGGTCACGGACGACCGTGGCCGTGGCGAGGTCGCCGGGATCCGCGCCGCAGACGCGTTCAAGCACCGTCTCGCGCCACAGCCAGGCGGCACCGTCGCCGACGTGCGCGAAGGTGACCCAGCCGCGCACGACCCACGCCGCGAGCAGCGTGGCGGCCGCGCTCCCGCCCCGCTCCTCGGCGAGGGTGCGCACCCGGCGGTGCGCCTCCTGCACGCCGGCGATGAGCCGCGCCTTGTCCCAGGCCGTGTCGCCCGGCGGCGGGGCAGCGCCGCCGAGGAGGCCCGCGCGCAGGCCGGCCAGCGCGGTGCGGGCGGCCTCGGCGGCGTGCACCGTGCGGCCGACCCCGTCCGCGACGGCGAACAGGCCGAGGTCCACCTCACCCAGCACGGCGTCCTCGTTGCGTCGGTCCTCCCTCCCTGGGCTGGTGAACGCGGCATAGCGCAGCCTCATGGCTCCGGCACGGAAAGACGCGCTCCTGTGGCCTCGCCCCCTCCAGAGGGAGGGACGCCCTCCCGGCGCCTGGGATTCCCCTCGCCCGCGAGCGCCGCGGCCAGCGCACGCACGGGGTCCGCGTCGGGTGCCCCGCTTCCCGCGGGCGCCGCTTCGGCGAAGCGGCGCAAGGCGGCGAGGAGCGCGAGCACGCGCGCCTCGTCCGCCGCAGCGCCTTGCGGGCCACTCCCCTCGCCCCGCAGCGCGAGATAGAGGCGGAGCTGCTCCTCGGCCTGCGCGAGGTGGGTCATGGCGAGGTTGTAGCGCGCGCGGGCGTCGCGGGGCGCCCGCGCGAGCAGCGCGCGGAAGTGCCCGCGCGCCTCGTCGTGGCGGCCCTGGCGGAAGGCGATGTTCCCGAGCCGCAGGCGCGCGGTGGCGTCGTCCGGTGCGATCTCCAGCACCGAGGCGTAAGCCCGCTGCGCCCGCTCCCACTCGCGGGCGCGGTATGCGGCATCCGCCTCCAGCCGCAGCTCGACGATCCGTGCCGCCGGGGGTGCGCTTGCGGCCCGGCGCTCGGGCATCGTCGCCGTGCAGCCCGCGGCGAGAAGCGCGAGGGCGACGCCGGCGGCTTGCGCCAGACGGCACCATCGGGAGGCCATGGCAACGCGCACCCTTATTTCCTCAGCGCCTCCAGCCGGGCGTGCCAGGCAAGGCGCGCCTCGGCCTTGATCCGGTAGGGCTCGTCCGGAGGTGCCATGGCGATCAGGCGGCGCCAGCGCTCGCGCGCGCGCTCGAGGTCGACCGTCTCAAGCCGGTAGCCCTCGCGGTAGAGGCGCCGGGCCTCGGCGCGCAGCCGCGCCAGCGCCCGCGCGCCCGCGCCCTCGGGGTCGAGCGCGGCGGCGCGGCGCCACAGGCGCCAGGCCTCCGCCATCTGCCCTTCGCGCTGTGCGGCTTCGGCACGTTCATGGAAATGCGCCGCCAGCCGCCGGCGCACCGCTGCGGCCCGCGCGCTCGCGGCCCCGCCGAAGCGCCTGCGCTCGCCCTCGACCATGCGCAGCCATAGGCGGGCGGCGGTCTCGACATCGCCGCGGGCGAAGGCGGCCTCCCCCTGCTCGTAGAGGGCCCCGAGCGCGACCAGGTCGGCGTGCGCGGCGCGCGCCCGCGCGCCGAGGAGGCCGGGCCGCCCGCGGAGCGCGACGAGGGCGGCCAGGGCCTCCCTCTCCTCCCCGGTGCGGTAGCGCGCGAGGGCGGCGGCCACGGGGTCCCCACGCCGTGCGGACGGCCGGGGCGCGGCCTCCGGGACGGCCGTGCGAGCACGCGCGCGGGCCTGTGGCGGGCGCTGGGCCTTCCTCTGCACGGGCGGCCGCTCCGGCCTCCGCGGCCCGGCATCGGCGGCCTTGGCCCCGGGGCCCGGACGGCCAGCGGCCTTGGCGGCCTCCCCCTGCGGGCGTGCGTTGCCGGAGCCGGCCTCCGTTGTCAGGCCCGCGGCATCGTGCACTGCGGGCACCGGGGCTGCCGCGGGCACTGAAGACGACGCCTCTGGTGCCGCGGCCGCGGCGGGAGGTGTGGACGTGCCGGTGCGCGCATGGAGCCAGGCCGCGACCGCCCCAGCGACCGCCACGGCGAGGAGCGCGGCTGACGTCGCCAGCGCCCTGGCCCGTCCGGGCCCGCCTCTGCGGGCGGGGCCTGCAGGCGATGCCGATGCCGCCGGGGCGCCCTCCTCCGCGAGGCGGCAGCGGAAGCGCACGGAGGCCTCGCCGAGGGCGATCACGTCGCCGTCGGCCAGCAGCGTGCGCGGCACGCGCTGGCCGTTGACGCGCAGGCCGTTGAGGCTGCCGAGGTCCTCGACGGCGAAGCCGCCCGCCACGCGCACGATGCGCGCATGGCGCCGCGAGACGCTGCGGTCGTCCTCGCGCCAGTCGCACTCGCGCGCACGACCGAGCACGAAGGGGCCGGGCCCCTCCAGCGGCAGGCGACGCCCGTCGTCGCTCTCGAGCCAAGCGGCGAGCGCCGGCGCCTCGTCCGGCGCCAGCAGGCGCGTGGCCTCGCCCTCGGCAGGCAGCTCCGGCGGCGCGGCGCCGAGGGCGATATCGCGCGCGCCGAGCGCAGGCGTGCGCGCGCCATCGGTCCCGACGAGGGCGTCGTGCGCGCGCGCGGCCATCACAGCGCCTCCTCGCGGGCGCGCCGCTCGTCCTCGGCGCGCATCCAGCGCTCCAGCGCCCGGCCGAGCCGCGGGTCCGGCGGCTCCACCAGGGCCAGGCGCTCGCCCACGCGCAGGCCGGCCCGGCCGGCGCCGCCCGCGGCGAGCTCGAGGACGGCGGCGGTGCTGCCCCGGCCGCGCACGATGCGAAACGGCGGCACCGCGCGGTGCACGGCGCGCACGCGCAGGTGCCGGTCGAGCATCACGACGTCGATGGCGTAGCGCATGCCGAAGGTGTGGACGCCGCGGCAGGGCCTGAGCAGCAGCCCCTCGCCCTCGCGCAGCGGCGCGCGCAGGAGCAGGCCCACGGCGCGCGAGAGGAAGCCCTCGGCCAGGAGCACGCGCGGCAGGCGCACCACGCCGCGCTCGTCCACCAGCTGCATCGCGCGGCTGGCCATGATCATCACCCTCCTCCCAGGAGGCCGGCGAGCAGGCCGCTGCGCGCGAGCGCCCGCACCGCCGGCAGCATCAGGATCACGAAGGTCACGGGCATGAAGAGCCCGACGAGCGGCGCCAGCATCTTCACCGGCGCGCGCGCGGCGAGCTTCTCGGCGCGCAGGAAGCGCTCCGCGCGCTGCTGCTCGGCCTGCGCCTGCAGCGCCTTGGCCATCTCGCCGCCCGTCTCCTCGGCCTGCAGCACCGCGCCGACGAAGCCGCGCACGCCATCGACGTCCACGCGGCGCGCGAGCCGCTGCAGCGACTCGCGCAGCGTCATGCCCGCGCGCAGCTCGCGTAGCACGCGCCGCATCTCCTCGCGCACGGGCCCGTCCGGCAGGTGACGGACGGCGCGCGCGACGGCGCTCTGGAGGCTGAGGCCGGCGCGCATCGCGAGCGCCAGCAGGTCGAGGAAGAAGGGGAAGTCCTTGCCGATGCGCGCGCGGCGGCCCTGGATGGCGTCGCGCAGCCAGATGTCGGGGTAGAAGTGGCCGAGCGGCACCGCGAGGTAGGCGAGCTTGGCCGCAAGCGCCCCGGAGGCGAGGTCCACGGTGACCGCGAGCAGCGCCGCGACCGCCGCCGTCACGCGCCGCAGGGCGACGAGCTCCTCCGGGCGGAGCGCATAGCCCAGCCCCGCCGCCTGGATGCGCTCGCCCACGGCTTCGAGGCGATAGCGGTCGCCGCGCGCCGCGACCGCCGGCGCGATGCCGCGCACGAGGGGGGCGAAGAGCCGGAACAGCCACGGCGGGCGCTCGCGCCAGGCCTCGGCCTCGGGGTCCGCGCGCCGCGGCCGCGGCAGCAGCCGCGGCAGGGCCAGCGCCACACAGCCGGCCGCGGCGCCCGCCAGCAGCATCACGGGCAGCGGCGTGGAGACGAGAAGCGCGAGCGGCTCAGACATCGATGCGCACGATCCTCCGCAGCATGAGCGTGCCGGCGAAGTACATGAGGGCGAGCACCGCGAGCGCGACCAGCCCGGGCGTGGTTGTGTAGAGCACGGCGACGTCCTCGGGGCGCGTGAGGTGGAACCAGGCGGCGATGGCGAAGGGGAGCCCCGCCACGAGCCAGCCCTGCATGCGCCCCATGGCGGTGAGCGCGTCGATCTTGCCCTCGACGCGCGCGGTCTCGCGCAGCGTCTCGGCCAGGGCGTCGAGGGTGTCGGCGAGGTTGCCGCCGACCGCGCGCGCGATCGCGACCGCGGCGTTCATGAGCTCAAGCTCACGCCGCCCCACGCGGCGCGCCATGTCGTCGAGCGCCTCCTCGAGGGGACGGCCCATGCGGTACTCGGCCAGCACCAGCGCGATCTCCTGGGAAAGCGGCGCCGGATGGCGCGCGGCGATCTGCTCGAGGCCGCGCAGCACGTTGCTGCCCCCGCGCAGGCTGCCGGCGAGCGCGCTGAGCGCGTCCGGGAGCTGGCGCACGATGCGCCGCGCACGCCGCTCGCGCAGGCGCGCCACCGCCACCCGCGGCGCGACGAGCACGGCGAGCGCCACGGCCAACGCCGCCACGGGTCCGGCGAGCCAGGCGGCGAGCCCCCCGAGGGCCAGCGCCGCCGTCGCCGTCAGCGCGAGCAGCACGCGCGCGTCCACGTAGACGAAGGCCTCGCGCAGCCCGCCCACCACGTGCCGGCGGAAGGCGGCCGAGTAGAGGGCGCCGCCATGCAGCAGGAAGACGACCAGGGCGACGAAGGCCAGCGCCCCCGCGAGCGCCGCGGCCAGCCCCACCGGAAGCAGCCCGCCGCTCATGCGCCCTCCTCCTCCGGGGCGCGGAAGATGGACAGGTCCAGCTCGTGCCCGGCCGCGCGCGCCTCCTCGTAGAAGCGCGGCACGTGGCCGCAGGGGCGGAAGCGCCCCAGCACCTCGCCCCGGGGGCCGGTGCCGGTGCGCTCGAAGGCGAAGATGTCCTGCAGCAGGATCACGTCGCCCTCCATGCCGTCGACCTCGACGATGCGCGTGATGCGCCGGCGCCCGTCGCTGAAGCGGGTCTGGTGGATGAGGATGTCGATGGCGGAGGCGATCTGCTCGCGCACGGCGCGGTGCGGGATGTCGACGCCCGCCATCAGCACCATCACCTCGAGCCGGGAGAGAAAATCGCGCGGCGAGTTGGCATGGCCCGTGGTGAGCGAGCCGTCGTGGCCGGTGTTCATGGCCTGGAGCATGTCGAGCGCCTCGCCGCCGCGGCACTCGCCGACGACGATGCGGTCGGGGCGCATGCGCAGCGCGTTGCGCACCAGGTCGCGGATGGTCACCAGCCCCTTGCCCTCGGCGTTGGCCGGGCGCGCCTCGAGCGAGACCACGTGCGTCTGGTGCAGGCTGAGCTCGGCCGCGTCCTCGATGGTGATGATGCGCTCCTCCTCCGGAATGAAGTTCGAGAGCACGTTGAGCGTGGTCGTCTTGCCCGATCCCGTTCCGCCCGAGACGGCGATGTTGCGCCGCAGGCGCACGCACACCTCGAGGAAGCGCGCCATCGCCGGGCTTAGGGTGCCGTTGGCGATGAGGTCGTCGACCGTGAGCAGCGTGCGCGCGAAGCGGCGGATGGTGAGCACGGGCCCGCACAGCGAAAGCGGCGGGATGATGGCGTTGACGCGCGAGCCGTCCGGCAGGCGCGCGTCGACCATGGGCTGGGCCTCGTCGATGCGCCGGCCGAGCGGCGCGACGATGCGATCGATGATGGCGCGCAGCGCCTCCTCGCCGCTGAAGCGCAGCTCCGTGCGCTCGATGCGACCGCCGCGCTCGACGTAGATGGCGCCGGGGCCGTTGACCATGATCTCGGTGACGGAGGGGTCCTCCATCAGCGGCTCGAGCGGGCCGAGGCCGATGGCCTCGGCCACGACCTCGGCGACGAGCCGCTCGCGCGCCGGCCCCTCGGCCAGGGCCGGGGCGAGCTCGGGCAGGAGCCGCTCGGCCGCCGCGCGCGCCTCGCGCCGCAGGGCGTCCTCGGGCAGCCGCTCGAGCACGGCGCGCCGGCGGAGATCAAGGTCCTCGACCAGGCGCGCGTGCAGGCTGCGCTTGAGGGCGTCCGGCGCGGCCTGGGCGCCGGCGCTCTCGGCCGCTGCGTCGCGCGGTCCGCCCGGCTCGCGCGGGCGCAGCAGCAGCCGCAGCGTTCCGGCGCGCAGCTCCGAGGGCGGGGAGAGGCGCTCCGGAGCCTCCAGCCGCCGCGCACCGACCCAGGTGCCGTTGGTGCTGCCGAGGTCCGTCACGGTGGCCGCGCCGGCCTCGACCACGATCTCGAGGTGGCGGCGCGAGACGTGGGGGTCGCTCACCACCAGATCGCAATCCGGCGACTTGCCGAGCACGTGACGGCCGGGCCCCAGGGCGTGCGTGACGCGGTTGCCCTCGCGGTCGACGACGTCAAGCGCCAGCATCGCTCCCTCCCCTGCGCCGTCAGTCCATCAGCCGGAAGCGCACGGCCTCGAGCCCGCGGCGCTCGAGCGCGCGCGCCTGCGCGACGGCGCGGCGGTTGCGCGACGCGTCCGCGGCGATCACGCGCGGGGTCATGAGCACCACCAGCTCGCTCTGGCTTCTCAGGAAGCGGCGCGACTTGAACAGCTCGCCGAGGATGGGCAGGTGCCCCAGCCCCGGCACCTTTTGCACGTTCTTGGAGCGGTTGTCCTTGAGCAGGCCCGAGATCACGAGCGTCTCGCCGCGCCGCAGGTTGACGTCCGTGCTCGTGCGCCGCGTGCGGAAGGCGGGAAAGCCGCCGCGCGAGTTCCGCTCGTCGATCTCGCTCACCTCGACGGTGATGGCCGAGGCGACGTAGCCCGCCGGATCCGCGACGGGCTCCACGAGCAGGCGGATGCCGTACTGCTTGTAGACGACGTCCTGCGCGCCGAGACCGGTGGTCACCACCACCGGCACCTCGCCGCCGGCGAGGAACTCGGCCTTGCCGCCGCTGCGGCAGACCAGGCGCGGGGCGGCGAGCTGGCGCGCGAAGCCGTGGGTCTCGAGCAGGCGCAGCACGCTCGTGGCGAGCAGGTCCCAGCCGGCGAAGGTCTTCGCGCCCTCGTAGGCGAGGCTCCCCGTCGCGGAGAAGGCCGGGCCCGGCGCCGGGCGGAAAACCGCGTTCGTGCGGAAGTTGGCGAGCACGCCGAAGCGCGGGCCGCCGAAGGAGCCCTCGTCGATCCCGCTCCAGCGCACGCCGACCTCGCGCAGGACCTCGGTGCCGACCTCGACCACCCGCGTGTCGAACTCGATCATGGCCTGGAGGGTGAGGCGCGGCGGGCGCACCTCGCTCACCACCGTCCCCTGGTGCTCGCGCACCAGGGCCTCGATGCGCTTCTGGTCCTCGTCCCGCAGGGTCTGCCCCTCGATCACGACCTTGCCGCCGACCACGCGCGCCTCGACGCCCTCGATGCCGGCGATGCGCGCGCGCACCTCCTCGAGCACGGCGGCGGGAACGGCGGCTGCGACCTCGACCAGGTAGGCGGCGCGCTGGCGGCCTCCCGCCCACACGCGCAGGTCGGTCAGGCCCGGCTTGCGCGCGATCAGGAGGACCTGGCCCGCGTCCTCCAGCACCTTGACGTCGAGCACCTCGCCGTCGCCCACCGCGACGCGCTCGACGCCCGGCGCGCGCAGCAGCCGGGTCTGCCCGACCGCGATCGTGATGCGGCCTCCGTAGCGCGGCGCCTCCGCCCCCGGTGCGGGGGCGTCGCCCGCGGGCGCCGCCGGCGCGGCCGCGAGGAGCGCCAGCAGCGCTGCCGCGGCCAGGGCTTGCCCGTGCCTCGCCATCTCAGTCGATCCCCCCGCGGATGATCTCGACGCTGCCCGGCGCGCGCACGCGCGCGCGGCCGCCGAGGAGCGTCTCGCGCGTGACGGCGCCGAGGCGCAGCGGCCCGTCGTCGCCGGGCGCGCGCAGCATGGCCGTGAGCTTTCCGACCTCGCGCGCGTGGACGATGCGCGCGGCCTCGTCCGGCGTGACGAGCACGGTGATGGTCCGGTACTCGCGCCCGTCGCCGTGCCCGTCGCCGGCGTCGGTGCCGGTGGCGATCACCTGCACGTCGCGCAGCAGCGGCATGGTGACGGTGCGGTCCTCGTCGCGCAGCGTCATGAGGAGGTCGATGCGGTCGCCCGGCGCGAGGAGCCCCGAGAGGGACGAAACCTCGTCGACGGGCACCGTCAGCGCGCGCCGCCCCTTGCCCACGCGCGCCGAGAAGCCGCTCGCGCGCGCGCGCGACAGGTGCGCGCGCAGCAGGGTCTCGCCGCGCCGCAGCGGGAAGAGCACGCGGCGCCCCTCGGCCTCGGCGAAGTCCTCGGGACGCAGGGCGTCGTGGTGCACGAAGGTGGCCGGAACCTGGCGGATGGCGACGTTGCGCGCGTCGAGCGGCGTCCCCGCCGGCAGGTCCTCGTTCGCCACCAGCACCCGCACCGGCGTGCGCGCGGCGTCGAGGCGCGCGCGGTAGGCCTCCACCTCGCCGCTCACGTAGCGCTCGGCGAGGAAGGCCGCCGCCGTGCCGGACGCAAGAGCGCCGGCGAGGAGCAGAACGGTCGTGCGTGCAGGCTTCATGCTCCTTTCCCCCTTGCTCACGGCATGGCGAGCAGCCGCAGGAAGCGCCCCAGGTGGCCGCCGAGGGCGCTCACCACCGTGCCGGCCACGGCGACGACGCCCACGAGCGCCGCCGTCGCCACCAGGTAGTGCGCGAGCGCCGCACCCCGCGTGCGGCTCCCGGCGCGCATCCACCCGTCGCTTCGCCGCCCGTCCATCCTGCTGTCCTCCGTCTCGCGTCAGCGCACCACATGCACGAGCGCGAGGCTCCCGCGCCGGTCGGCCGTGACGCTCACCTGGCACAGGGCGGCATCGCGCTGGAAGCTCTGCTGCACGCCGCCGCGCGCCTGCGCGAGGCTGTCGGGCACGGCGCGCCAGCCCGCCTCCTCGAGGCGGGCGCGGATGCGCGCGAGCGTCGCCTCGGGCGCGTAGGGGCTGCGCAGCGTGAGCGAGCGCGCCCGGCGCGTGCCGTCGAGGCTCTCGAGCACGTGCAGCACGCGCACGCCCGGCGGCAGGGGAAGACCCGCCTCGCGCCGCGGACGCACCCGGTCGGGGCGCAGGCTCGCCGTGAGCACGCCCTCGCTCCCGCCGCCGCGCGCGGCGCGCACGCGCACCGTCAGCCAGTGCGCGCCGTCGCGGTAGCCGATCACGCGCCACGGGCCCTGGCGGCCGCGCACCACCTCCCCGCGACCCCGGCGCGACCAGGCACGCTCGTACCAGGCGAGCACGGCCTGGGGCGGCTCCGGCGTGCGGAACAGGCGCGCGCTCAGCGGCAGCCCGTTCCAGGCCATGCGCTCGCCGATCCACCGCGTCTCCATGCCGGGCATCACGGGCACCTCCGGAAGCTCAACCGCCAGCGGATCGTCGAGCGCGGCCGCCCGGGCCGCGGCGAGCAGCGCGAGCAGCGGCGCGGCCCACGCGCGCGGTCCCACGGCCTTCCTTGCTCGCGGTCCGCTCATTCCGTCACCCGATACTCCTCGGGCAGCGCCCCCGCCGCCACGGCCGGCTCCAGCGGGAGCGCGTCCTTGCCTTCCTTGAAGAGCGGGAAGGCGCCGATGACGCGCGCCGGCTGGACGAGGGGCTCGATGGTCGAGGCGAGCGTGGCGCGGCCCACGCGCGCGCGGAAGGCAGGCTCGCGCGCGGCCGACCAGGCGTCGCTCAGCACCGCCGCCGTCACCGCGAGCCGTGCTCCCTTGAAGTCCGGAAGCTCCGGGTGCGCGCGCAGGCCGGTCTCCACCCCGCCCTCGGCGAGCCCGCGGCGGCCGAGACCGAGCGAGCGCGCGCCGAGGACGCCGTCCCCGCGGGCGATGCGGTCGGCCATGGCCCCGGCGGTCCCGCCCGCCTCCAGACGCCGCTCGTCGAGCGACTGCGTCGCGCGCGCGCCCGGCGCGCCTGCGAGCATGTCGCGCCCGGCGTGGTCCAGCCACACCGGGCTCTCGGTAGGTGCCGAGGTGAGCGGCGCGGAGGGATGGCCGAGCACGGCCACCTCCACCAGGCGCCGGATCTCCTCGTCGCTGCGCACCGCGGGGCTCGCGCCCACGCCTCGGTCCGAGGCCTTCTCGGCCCACACGGTGCGCTCCCAGGCGGCGGTGCGGGCGGCCTCGACGGTCTTGTGCTCGGCGTCGAGCCAGGCCCCGAGCAGCGGCACCAGGATCATGAGCAGCACGAACAGCGCGCCGACCGCGACCAGCTCGGCCAGCGCCTGCCCGGCACACGCGCCGCGCCGCATTCCCGCGCGCCCCCTCACCGGCCGTGCCCTCCACCCGCCACGCCGGCGGCGGCCCCGGAAGGCGGCCGCAGCTGCGCCGCCTCCACGCAGATGCCCGCATCGACCGACACGGCGCGCATCTCGAACGGCCGCACCGAGTCGAGGCCCGCGCCGGCCTGCTCGATGCGCAGCGCCAGGGCCACCTGACGACTAGCGATCTCCGCCATGCAGCCGCGGTAGCGCAGGGCGTAGCCGCCCTGGGCGCGCTCGCCGGCGAACCAGCGGCAGTGCCGGCCGGCGACGGTCCCCTCGGCACCCGTGGGCCGGGCGTCCAGGATGCCTCCGGGATCCGCACCGAGCCCGAGCAGCTCCATGCCGAGCCCCACCGGTGCGGGGCCTGGGCTGCGCTCCGCCCCGGCCCCGCCCGAGTCGTGGAACACCGTCGAGCCGTCCGCCAGGCGCCATTCGGTCTGCCGCACCGGCTTCAGGTAGGCCCGCACGGTGGGCATGACCCCGTCCGTGGTCACGCGCTGCTCGATGGTGAGCGCGCGCCTCTCGAGCCGCGAGGCGCCACCCGCGATGAGCAGCTCCTGCGTCGCGCTCGTCTCCTCCAGCCGCTCGATGAGGCTCTCGTCCTCCGCCGCCAGGGCATAGAGCGTCGCCCGGTTCCACAGCAGCATCGGCTGCGTGCCGACATAGCGCACGCGCACCACGCCGCAGCGCTCCGTTCCGGCCGTGGCGCCGCCCGCTCCGCCTGCGGCGAGGAGCGCGAAGGCCGTCAGCAGCACCGCCCCTTGGCGCCCCGCCCTCATCGCGCGAGCCTCACCTCCCAGAAGGGGTTGAACAGGTTGGCGTGCTCGCCCTTGCCCGGCAGCGCGAACAGGGCCGGATCCGGCCTACGGTGGTAGAC
>WGBS01000212.1 GCA_015494165.1 Gammaproteobacteria bacterium
AGTCGGGCCAACGCCGCAGTCCCGTGTGCGCCGCGTAAAATGCGGAAAAGTTGCCTTTATCAGGCTGGTTAACGTGTAGAAAAGGCACGCGTGCAGGATCAAGCGTGGCTAGTCGACGAATCCTCATCATCAAGCTGGGTGCTCTAGGCGACGTCGTCCTCGCTACGGGCTTTATTGATGCCATCTGCCGCAGTCATCCCGGCTCCGAATGCCTGTTGCTCACGCGTCCAAGATATGCGGAGCTTCTCTCGCAGGGCAGGGATGTGCGCGTCCTAACCCTCTCACACAGTGGGATTCGCGCATTTACAAACACTGTTCGAGAGCTCCGGCAGATGCGGATCAGCGCTATCTACGATCTACAGTGTTCCGACCGCACGCGTTTGCTTTGTCTGCTAAGCGGCGTGCCTTTCCGTGTCGGCCTAGGTCCCGCTTGGGTCTATCGGACGTACCTGCCGAACGATGACTCTAGCCGTCACCCGTGGGAGCGTCTGGCAGCCTTACTTGCACGCGCTGGCGTGGCGGGAGCCTGGAATGCTGAGCCGCGGCTTTGCCCTTCTGCGCAGGCAGTGGCGGCAGCGGAAAGGTGGCTTATTAAACGCGGGCTGCGTGCTCGCAGCTATGCGCTTCTGCAGCCCGGATCCAGCCCGCGGTGGATCAGCAAGCGCTGGGGCATGACCCGCTTCGTGGCCCTCGCGAAGGGCTTGATCGCGAATGGGGTGATTCCAGTGTGGATCGGCAGCCGTGAGGAAAGGGCCCTGCTCACGAAATCTCCTCCGGGTGTCGACGCGATAGGTGAACTGAGTCTTCCAGAGTTGGTTGCGGTAGCACGTGGTGCCCGGTTCGCCATCACTGGCGACTCGGGGCCCATGCATCTGGTGGCTGCCGTCGGTACACCCGTCTATGCTGTTTTTGGGCCCACTGACCCTGCGCGGCACTGGGCGCGCGGGCAGGCACATCGGGTGCTGAAGGGCGAGGCCCCGTGTGCACCCTGTTACCTGCCCGTATGCCCTCCTGGGCATGGCCACCGATGCATGGCATCCCTTGCGCCCGAACGGGTCGTTGCACGTCTGCGCGCGGACGGCATGCTCGGGACAGCGGGGGCCGACGATGGGTAGAAAACACACTGTGGCAGGAAGGGCCGGTATGCTGGATCTTGTGGGTTTCCCGCGGCGCAATTGGCGCTGGCTTCTCGTACTAAGCTGCGTGCCCCTTTTCGCCACCAAGACGCTTTTCAATCTTCCGGTGGCGCTCATGGCTATTATGGGCGTCGTGCGACTTAAGAAGGCGCCTAGCCGCTACACAAGTGACCCCGCGCTACGCTTGGTCTTCCTCTTTTTCCTTTGCTTCTGGATCCCCATGTGGCTGTCTCTTCCGGACGCCGTGGATTTTCGCAGGTCCCTTACTACTACCCTCGTCTGGTTGCGCTTTCCTTTGGCGGCCGTCTTCGTGCGCGATGTGCTCCGCGAGGAGGTCGCGCGCCGCCGCCTGCTCTGGGGCGTGGGACTGCTCGTCTGCGCTTGGTCGCTGGACGCGATTGGCCAGCTCGCGGTAGGTGCGAACTTTCTCGGTTACCCTTACGACGGAGGACGGCTTACGGGCATTTTCTATCCAAAGCTTCGGCTTGGAACCGTGACAGCGGTGTTTGTTCCTGTTTACCTTGCGTGGGTACGTGTGGCCACGAGCAAGAGATGGTGGCTTTGGCCGCTGCTCGTGGCGCCTGTGTTAGCCGTCGTGCTGCTCTCAGGCAACAGAACAGGATGGCTTATGCTCGCAGTCGGGGCAGCCATGTATGGCGTCGGCCGGCTGACGGTTCTGGATCGCAAAACCGCGCTAACGTGGGGGGCTGTGTTTTCGCTCATCCTTAGCGTGATTGCCGTGGCGGTCTTAGGGCACCAACATTTCCGCGAGCGCGTCGAGGTGACGCTGAATCTGGCGAGCGGGAGCTGGAAGCTTGCCGATGAAGCGACGTCGGGGCGCCTCTCTATCTGGGCTACGACGCTCAACATGGCCAAGGCGCATTGGCTTAACGGCGTGGGTCCACGTGGGTTTCGAAAGCCCTATCTCACATACGCCGATGAGCGGGACGCGCTTGCAGCCGCAGGGAACGTGCCGACCCATCCCCACCAGTTTGTTCTTGAGATTTTCGCTGAGACAGGGCTTCTCGGGCTCTCGGGTTATTCGCTTTTCTGGTGGTTGTTGCTATCCCGTTTCGGGCCGCAAATTTGGCGTGCGGGGGAGGCGGCGCCCTGGGTGGTCGCGGTGGTCGTGGCGGCCTTTCCGCTCAACGTGCACATGTCGCTCTACGCGAGCTACTGGTCGTCGGTGCTTTGGTGGTTTCTTACGGTCGGTGTGGCTGCGGGCGTCCCCGCGTGCGTGCAGCAACGTTCTGCCGGGTCAAGACGTCCGTAAGACGTCGCGACGGCCCCCAAGACGTGCATAGGTGTCGAGGTAGCGTGCCACGACCGCGGCCGGCGTGAAGCGCTCGCGCACGGCCTGCGCGCCGGCCGTCCCGAGGCGGGCGCGGCGCGCGCCGTCGGCGAGCAGCGCCGCGACGGCGGCGGCCAGCGCCCGGGGGTCGGCGGGCGGGACCAGCACGCCGCCCTCGCACGCCTCCATGAGCTCGGCCGGGCCGGCGGTGTGGGTGGCCACCACGGCGCGGCCGTGGCTCCAGGCCTCCAGGACCACGTTGCCGAGCGGCTCAAGGCGCGAGGGCACCGCCACCAGGTCGCAGGCGGCGTAGAGCGGGCCCGGGTCGCGGTGCCAGCCCAGCCAGCGCACGCGCCCGTCGAGGCCCAGCTCGTGCGCGAGCGCGTGCAGGCGCTCGCGCTCCGGGCCGTCGCCCGCGACGGCGAGCACGGCGGGCGGGGGCACCTCGCGCCAGGCGCGCAGCAGGTCCTCGATGCCCTTGTTGGGGTGGAGCCGGGCGACCGCCAGCACGAGCGGGGCGTCCGAGGCGCCGAGGCCCGCGCGCACGCGCGCGACGGCGTCCGCGTCCACGGGCGCCGGGGGCTCGACGAAGTTGGCGATGTGGAAGACGCTCCCCGCGGGCAGCCCGTGGGCGATCAGGTAGTCGCGGATGCCGCGGGTGTTGGCGATCCAGGCGTGGGCGTGGCGGTAGCCCTTGACGCCGTAGTAGCCCCCGAGCCGGGCGACGTGCACCGGCCGCCCGCCCCGGGGCAGGCGCGTCAGCCGCGTGGCGCGCCCCATCCAGGTCTGCACCACGTCGGCACCAAAGCGTCTCGCCGCGCGCCGGATGCGCCAGCGTGCCTGCAGGTCCCAGACGCCGCGCATGGGCACGCGCGCCCGCGGCACCGCCTCGGGCAGCTCGCGGTCCACGTAGCTCCCGGGCGGGAGCACCGCGAGCACCGGCACGCCCGCCCCGTGCAGGGCCGCCGTGAGGCGGACGTAGAAGCGCTCGGCGCCGCCGCCGCCTCGTGAGCCGATGACCTGCGCGACGCGGATGGTCATCGCCCGGTAGCTCCGGTGACACTCTGGGGCCTGGTGCCGGGCGGGGCGCGGCGCGTCGCGGCGGCGAGCGCGCGGGCAGCGGCCTCGGCCACCGGGGCGGCGGTGAGTCGCGCGAGGTCGCGCCCCGGTGCGACGACGGCCTCGGCCGCGGGGCCCCAGGGGCGGTAGCGAGCGGGCTCTCCGGGCCCGAAGACGGTGACGGTGGGCGTGCCGACCGCAGCGGCCATGTGGCCGAGGCCGGAGTCGTTGCCGACGAGGAGCGCGCAGCGCTCGAGCACGGCGGCCGCGCCGAGGAGCCCGGTGCGGCCCGCGAGGTCGGCCGCCGGGAGCGCGCCGCCGAGAGCGGCCGCCACGGCCGCGGTGCGCTCGCGGTCGCCCGGTCCGCCGACGAGCACCACGCCGGCGAAGCGCGGCGCTAGCGCCCGCGCGAGCTCGGCGAAGCGTTCCGCCGGCCAGATCTTGGGCGGCCAGTTGGCGCCCGGGGCGAGCGCGAGCAGCGGCCCCTCGGGCAGCCCCCGCAGCAGCGCCGCGGCGAGCCTGCGGTCGTGGTCCGACAGCCAGACGCGCGCCGGGGGCGGCGGCCCGTCGAGGAGGTCCGCCACGACGCCGAGATGGGCCTCGGCCGCATGGGGCCCGAGGGGACGCGCGCCGCGGCGCGTGCGCCGCTCGCGCGCGCGCGCGAGCCAGGCGAGCAGCTCGGTGCGCAGGTCCACCGCCAGGACGTAGCGGCGCCGCCGCAGGCGCCGCAGGAGGGCGAGCTCGGCCCGCCAGCCGGCGCGCTTGCGGCGCAGGAGGGTCTCGCCGAGGTAGGGGCAGCGCGCGAAGAGCTCGGCGGAGCGCGGGTCGGCGACGAGGTCCACGCGCGCCTGCGGGAAGCGGCGGTGCACCGCCTCGAGCGTCGGCGTGGTCAGGACGGCGTCGCCGATGTTGCTCAGCGTGACGAACAGGACCCGCTCGCCGCTCACCGCCCACCTCCGGTGCCCGCCGTGCCGCGGTCCGAATCTCGGGATGGGGGTTCGGCTGGGGGGTCGAAGGGTGGCCTCGCCGCCTGCGGGCACTGCGCCGCTGCCCGCGTCTGGCCTCCGCTTCGCTCCGGCCCCGTGTCCGCGGCGCCCGCGGAGCGCGCGTAGGGGTCCGGCATCCCCTCCGGGCGGGTCTTGAAGCGGCGGTGCGTCCACAGGTACTGCTCCGGCACGCGCCGCACCCAGCCCTCGATGAGGGCGTTGACGCGGGCGGCGTCGGCGGCGGGGTCCGGCCCCGGGAAATCCTCAAGCGGAGGCTCGATCACGAGCCGGTAGCGGCCTTCGGGCGTGCGCTCCGGGTGGTAGGGCACGACGGCCGCGCGCGTGGCGCGCGCGAGCCGCGAGGTGGCGGTGACGGTGGCGGCGGGCACGCCGAAGAAGGGCGCGAACACGCCCTGGCGCAGGCCGTGGTCCTGGTCCGGGGCGTACCACACCGCCGCCCCCTCGCGCAGCGCCCGCAGGATGGCGCGCACGTCGCCGCGCTCGATCACCTCGCCCCGCTCGGTGCGCCGCGTGCGCGCCGCGCGCATCAGGCGGTCGAAGACCGGGTCGCGCAGCGGGCGGTAGAGGGCGCGGATGGGATGGAGGAGCGAGAGCAGGTGCGCCGCGATCTCGAGGGTGGTGAAGTGGGCTGTGAGCAGGAGCACCCCGCGGCCCTGCCGGCGCAGGCGCTCGAGATGCACGAGCCCCTCGGGCTCGGCGAGCGCGCGCAGCCGCTGCGGCCTCCCCCACCACGCGAGCGCCGCCTCGAGCACGCCCGTCGCCGCGGACTCGAAGTGGCGCCGCGCCAGCGCGGTGCGTGCGGCCTCGTCGAGCTCCGGCAGGCACAGGCGCAGGTTGGCCTCGGCCACGCGCCGCCGCCCGCCCGCCGCGCGCCAGGCGAGCCGCCCCAGCGTGCGGCCGAGCGAGAGCCGTGCCGGCTGCGGCAGGGCGACACTGGCGCGCAGCAGGCCGGCCGCCGCCCAGGCCGGCCAGTGGCGCGGATGGAGGAGGGGATCCACGGTGCGAGCATTGTACCCGCGCCGCTGGCGGCGCCGCCGCGCTTTCCGTATATTGGCGCGAGCCCTTCGCTGCGCCGTCCCATGGAGCTCCGCATCCCCGACTTCTCGCGCGCCCGCGTGCTGGTGGTGGGCGACCTCATGCTCGACCGCTACTGGCACGGCAGCGCCTCGCGCATCTCGCCGGAGGCGCCGGTGCCGGTGGTGCGGGTGGAGGAGGCCGAGGAGCGCCCGGGCGGGGCGGCCAACGTCGCCCTCAACGTCGCCGCGCTCGGCGCCAGCGCCGAGGTGGTCGGCGTGGCGGGCGCCGACGAGGCGGCCGACACGCTCGAGCGGGCGCTCGCGCGCGCCGGCATCGGCTGCACCATGGAGCGCGTCCCGGGCGCGCACACGGTGACGAAGCTCCGCATCCTCAGCCGCCACCAGCAGCTCATCCGGCTCGACTTCGAGGACGGCTTCCCGGGCTTCGATCCCGCCTGGGTGACGGCCCGGCTCGCCGAGCGCCTCGACGGGGCGGGCGCCGTGGTGCTCTCGGACTACGGCAAGGGGGCGCTGGCCGCGGTCGCCGACCTGATCGGCGCCGCGCGCCGCGCCGGCGTCCCGGTGCTGGTCGATCCCAAGGGCACGGACTTCGGCCGTTACCGCGGCGCGAGCGCCATCACCCCGAACCTGGCCGAGCTCCAGGCGGTGGTCGGCCCCTGCCCCGACGAGGCCACGCTGGTGGACAAGGGCGAGCGCCTGCGCGCCGAGCTCGGCCTCGATGCGTTGCTGGTCACGCGCAGCGAGCAGGGCATGACGCTGCTGCGCGCCGGCGCCGGACCCCTGCATCTTCCGGCGCAGGCGCGCGAGGTCTACGACGTCACGGGCGCGGGCGACACCGTCATCGCCGCCCTCGCGGCGGGGCTCGCCGCCGGGCTCGGCTGGGCCGAGGCGACGGCGCTCGCCAACGTCGCCGCGGGCATCGTGGTGGGCAAGCTCGGCACCGCCACCGCGAGCGTGGCCGAGCTGCGCCGGGCCGTCGCGGCGCTGACCGAGACGGACCGCGGCGTGCTCGACGAGGACGCGCTCGTGCAGGCCGTGGAGGACGCGCGCGCCCACGGCGAGCGCATCGTCATGACCAACGGCTGCTTCGACATCCTGCACGCCGGCCACGTGGCCTATCTCCAGGAGGCGCGCCGGCTGGGCGACCGGCTGGTCGTCGCGGTGAACGACGACGCCTCGGTCGCCCGCCTCAAGGGCCCAGGGCGGCCGGTCAACCCGCTCGAGCGCCGTATGGCGGTGCTGGCCGCGCTCGGATGCGTCGACTGGGTGGTGCCCTTCTCCGAGGACACGCCCGAGCGCCTCATCTGCCGCGTGCGCCCCGACGTGCTGGTCAAGGGCGGCGACTACAGGCCGGAGGAGATCGCCGGCGCCGCGTGCGTGCGCGCGGCCGGCGGCGAGGTGGTGGTGCTGGACTACGTCGAGGGGCTGTCCACCACCGGCATCATCGAGCGCCTGCGCGGCGGGGAGGGGGCATGATCGTCGTCACCGGCGGGGCCGGCTTCATCGGCAGCAACGTGGTCAAGGCGCTGAATGCGCGCGGCGTGGACGACATCCTCGTGGTCGACGACCTCAGCGACGGCACCAAGTTCCGCAACCTCGCCGACTGCGAGATCGCCGACTACGAGGACAAGGACGACTTTCTCGCCCGCATCGAGGCCGGCGCCGACCTCGGCCCGGTGGAGGCGGTGATCCACGAGGGCGCCTGCTCGACCACCACCGAGTGGGACGGCCGCTTCATGATGCGCAACAACTACGCCTACTCGCGCGCGCTGCTGCACTGGTGCCTGCGCCGGCGCGTGCCCTTCCTGTACGCCTCCTCGGCCTCGGTCTACGGCGCCGGGCCCGTCTTTCGCGAGGCGCGCGAGCACGAGCGCCCGCTCAACGTCTACGCCTACTCGAAGTTCCTCTTCGACCAGCACGTGCGGCGCGTGCTGCCGCGCGCCGAGAGCCAGGTCGTGGGCTTCCGCTACTTCAACGTCTACGGCCCGCGCGAGCAGCACAAGGGCCAGATGGCGAGCGTGGCCTGGCACTTCCATCGCCAGATCGCCGAGAGCGGGCGCTGCCGGCTGTTCGAGGGCAGCGACGGCTACGGCCCCGGGGAGCAGCGGCGCGATTTCGTGCACGTCGACGACGCGGTGGCGGTGGCGCTGTGGTTCCTGGACCATCCGGACCGTTCCGGCATCTTCAACGTCGGCACGGGCCGCGCCCAGACCTTCAACGAGGTGGCGCGCGCGGTGATCGCCTGGCACGGGCGCGGCGAGATCGAGTACGTGCCCTTCCCGGAGCACCTGCGCGGGCGCTACCAGAGCTTCACCGAGGCCGACCTCACGGCGCTGCGCGCGGCCGGCTGCGACGTGCGCTTCCGGCCGGTCGAGGAAGGCGTGCCGGCCTACCTCGACTGGCTGCGCGCGCACGGCGGCTGAGGGCGTGCGTGCGGCGCCGGCGGATGAGCACCGCACGCAGGCTCTACACCGCCGCCCTGTGGGGCCTGGCGCCGCTCGCGCTCGGGCGGCTGTGGCTGCGCGGGACGCGCATGCCGGCCTACCGCGAGCGCATCGGCGAGCGCCTCGGCCGCACACCGCCGCGCACGGGGCCCCCCGCGGTCTGGGTGCACGCGGTCTCGGTCGGCGAGGTGCAGGCGGCGCTGCCGCTCATCGAGCGCCTGCGGCGCGAGCTGCCGGGCCTGCCGCTGGTGGTGACCACGGTCACGCCCACGGGCTCGGAGCGCGTGCGCGAGCGCCTCGGCTCCGCGGTGCACCACTGCTACCTGCCCTACGACCTGCCGGCGGCGGTGGGGCGCTTCCTCGAGCGCGTGCGTCCGGCCGTCGGCGTGATCATGGAGACCGAGCTCTGGCCGAACCTGTACGCCGCCTGCGAGGCGCGCGGCGTGCCGGTGGTGGTGGCGAACGCGCGGCTGTCGCCGCGCTCCTGGCGCGGCTACCGCCGCCTCGGGCGGCTGGCGCGCGAGACGCTGCGGCGCGTGACGGTGGTGGCGGCGCAGAGCGAGGCCGACGCCGAACGCTTCCGCGCCCTGGGCGCGCGTCCTGAGCGCGTGCACGTGACGGGCAGCCTCAAGTTCGATCTCGCCACGCCCGCGAGCCTCGTCGAGAGCGGCGAGGCCCTGCGCCGCGTGTGGGGCCCGAACCGGCCCGTGTGGGTGGCGGGCAGCACCCACGAGGGCGAGGAGGAGGCGGCGCTCGCCGCCCACCGGGCCCTGCTGGCGCGCTGGCCCGAGGCGCTGCTCGTGCTGGTGCCGCGGCGGCCCGAGCGCTTCGAGCGCGTCGCCGCCCTCGTGCGCCGCGCCGGATTCCGGCTCGCGCGCCGCAGCGCCAATGCCTGGGACGGGCGCGCGCAGGTGCTGCTCGGCGACACCATGGGCGAGCTCAGGCTCTTCTACGCCGCCGCCGACGCCGCCTTCGTCGGCGGCAGCCTCGTGCCCCACGGCGGCCACAACCCGCTCGAGGCTGCGGCCCTCGGCCGCCCCGTGGCCTACGGCCCCCACACCTTCAACTTCGACGAGATCGCGCGCCTGCTGGTCGAGGAGGGCGCCGCGCGGCGCGTGCGCGACGCCGGCGAGCTCGCCGCCACGCTCGCCGGCTGGCTCGCCGACGCCGCCGCGCGCACCGCCGCGGGCGAGCGCGGCCGCCTCGCCGTGGCCCGCAACCGCGGCGCGCTCGACCGCCTCTGGACGCTGCTCGCGCCCCTCCTGCCGCGCGCTCAGCCCTCGGGATAGGCCACGCCGCGGCGCGCGGCCATGGCGCGCCCGAGGGCCTCGAGATCCTCCGGCCGCAGCAGGCGGCGTGCGGCGGGCAGGAGCTCGGCGTCCTCGAGCGCCACGTGCGCCTCGGAGCGCTCGCACCACTCGGCGGCCGCGCGGCGCCAGGCGGCGTCGCGGCCCGCTTCTTCGGGCTCGAGGCCCGGCGCCACCTGCGCCCACAGCCGCTCGAGCGCGCGGTGGTCGGCGGCGAGCCGCGCGAGCAGCGCCTCGAGCCCGGGGTCGCGGCGGCGCAGGCGCGGGAACAGGTCCTCCTCCTCGTCGGCGTGGTGGTCGCGGCCGGCGGTGTCGAAGTAGGTGCGCACGCGCACCGCGGCCGCGGCGTCGAAGGACGCCCCGGGCGCGGCCAGCGCGCGCAGCGCCGCGGTGAAGCGGCGGATGCGCCCGTGGCAGGCGGCGAGCAGGTCGAGAGGGCGGTCGAAGCCCGGG
This sequence comes from Gammaproteobacteria bacterium, assembly GCA_015494165.1. Classification (GTDB taxonomy): domain Bacteria; phylum Pseudomonadota; class Gammaproteobacteria; order S144-34; family S144-34; genus S144-34. The sequence continues at coordinate 9,735 of WGBS01000212.1, forward strand.
GCCGCGGCCCCCGGCAGGATCAGGCCCCCTCCTTGAGGAGCGCGCTCACCGCGCGGAAGGCCTCGTGGCGGGCGTCGCGCAGCCATTCGAACAGCACCGACTCGTGGTTGGTGACCACCACGCCCTCGGCGCGCAGGCGCGCGAGGGCGTTGGCGGCGTGGGCGGGGTCGCGCGAGCACACCGCGTCCTCGACCACGTGGACCTCGAGGCCGAGGTCGAGCAGCTCGAGCGCGGTCTGCAGCACGCACACGTGTGCCTCCATCCCGGCAAGCACCACCTGGCGGCGCGGCTCGGCGCACACGGCCTCGCGGAAGGCGGCCTCGGCGCAGCACGAGAAGCCGGTCTTCGCGACGGGCGCGGTGCCGGGCGGCAGGAGCGCGGCGAGCGCGGGCTCGGTGGGGCCGAGGCCCTTCGGGTACTGCTCGGTCAGGTGCACCGGAACCCCGAGCCTGTGGGCGGCGCGCACGAGCCTGCCCGTCGTGCGCAGCACGCGCTCGCGGTCCTCGGGGCGCATGGCCGCGGCGAGGCGCTGCTGCACGTCCACCACCGCGAGGCGGCTCGCCTCGGCGCGGCACAGCCGCGGGGCGCTCACGGCGTGCGCTCGCGCAGCAGCGCGCTCACCGCGGCGACGTCGGCCGGCGAGAGGATGCCGGCCGCGCGGCGCAGGCGCAGGCCGTTGAGCAGGTAGTCGTAGCGCGCGCGCGCGAAGTCGCGCCGCGCCCGGTGCAGATCACGCTGGGCGTTGAGCACGTCGACGATGGTGCGGGTGCCGGCCTCGAAGCCGGCCTCGGTGGCCTCGAGCGCGGTCTCGGCCGAGACGACCGCGCGGCGCAGGGCCTCCACGCGGCTGATCGCGGTGAGCACCCCACGGTAGGCGTCGCGCACGGCGCGCGTGGTCCTGCGCCGGGCGAGCTCGAGGCGGTTGCGCGCCTCGGCCGCGCGCTCGGCGGCCTCGCGCGTGGCCGAGACCACGGCGCCGCCCGCGTAGATGGGCACCTGGAGCTGCAGCGCGACCGTGCTGTCGAGGCGCTTGACCTTGGCGATGCCGCCGAAGTTGAGGTCCTCGTAGGCATGGCTCGCCACCAGGTCGAGGGTGGGCAGGTGCCCGGCGCGCTGGCGCCGGATCTCCTCGCGCGCCGCTTCGAGGGCGCGGCGCGCGGCCTCGAGCTCGGGGTTGCGCTCGGTCGCGGTCGCCACCCAGGCGTCCATGGCCTCGGGCTCGGGGCGCGCGAGGGGCAGGTCCGCGGGGGCGTCGGCCAGCTCGCGGTGGGTCTCGCCCGTGATCTCGGCGAGCGCCTCGACGGCGCTGTCGAGGGCGTTGGCGGCCGCGATCTCTGCCGCCACCGCCTGGTCGTGGCGCGCCTCGGCCTCGCGCACGTCGGTGACCGCGACGAGCCCGACCTCGAAGCGCCTGCGCGCCTGCGCGAGCTGGTGGGCGATGGCCGCCTTCTCGCTGCGGGCGAAGTCGAGGTCAGCGCGCGCGGCGAGCACGGCGAAGTAGCGCTCGGCCACCCGCAGCAGCAGGTCCTGCTCGGCGACGGCGAGCTCGGCGCCGGCGCGCGCCACCTCTGCGTCGGCCTGCCGCAGCGCGATCCAGCGGTCGCGCCGGAACAGCGGCTGCGTCAGGCTCAGGGTGTAGCGATAGTTGTTGTAGGCGGCGTCGTTTCCCTTTCCGCTGCGGTCGCGCAGCCAGGTGCGGCTGGCATCGGCGCCGAAGCCGACCTCCGGCAGCAGCGCGGCCTTCGCCTGGGGGCGGCGCTCGATGGCCGCGTGATAGGCGGCCCGCGCCGCGGCGAGCTCGGCGTCGCGCTCCTGGGCGAGGCGCGCCAGGGCGGCGAGGTCCACGGCCTGCGCCGGGAGCGCCAGCAGGGCCAGCACGGCGGCGGCTGTTGCGCGTGCGAGCGTGCTCACAGCACGAAGCGGCGCGGGCGCCGCGCGTTGAGCAGGGGAGGGATGGCCGTCTCGAACAGGTCCTCGCGCGACCAGGCGTCGTCCGCCACGCGCGTGTAGAGGCGCGCCTCCATCACCGGCGGCTCGCCCACGATCACGAACAGGCGCCCTCCCACTGCGAGCTGCTCCTGGAAGGCGGGCTCCATCTCCGGCAGCGATCCGGTGACCGCGATCACGTCGTAGGGCGCGTGCCGTTCCCAGCCGCGCGCGGCGTCGCCCGTCTCGAGCACGACCTCCCCGATGCCGAGGGCCGCGAGGCGCTCGCCGGCGCGCTGGCGGAAGTCCTCGAAAATCTCCACGCTGTGGACGCGGCCGCCGAGACGGGCGAGGCAGGCGGTGACGTAGCCGCTGCCGGTGCCGACCTCGAGCACCCGCTCGCCGGGACGCACGTCGAGGGCCTGGAGCATGCGCGCCTCGACCTTGGGCGTCATCATCGCCTGCTCGTGGCCCAGCGGGATGTTGAGGTCGGCGTAGGCGAGGCGCCGGTAGCGCTCCGGCACGAAGTGCTCGCGCGGCAGCTCGCCGAGCACGTCGAGCACGCGCTGGTCCAGCACCTCCCACGGGCGGACCTGCTGCTCGACCATGTTGCGGCGCGCCTTCTCGTAGTCGAACTCCGTCATGGCTCCTCCCTCGCACGCCGGACGGGGCCGCAAAAGCGGCTACAAAGCCTAAGGCCTGCCCCGCCGCCAGGCAAACGCCGCGCGGGCGGACCCCACGCGTGCCGTAGGTGTTTGTCGCGCAAGGCTTGTCGCGGACCGCCCCATGGGCTAAGTTTGGGCGGCGAAGCGGGGGTGCCTCGGCCCGCGGGGCCGGGGCTGAGAGATACCCTTTGAACCTGACCCGGGTAATGCCGGCGGAGGGAAGCTTCAGGTCCACCCGACCTTCCCGCCTCCCCCAGCCCCCGGAACCACCCAGGCCTGCCGTCGAGGGGGTGTGAGATGAGCGCGATCGCCGACGATCTG
>WGBS01000213.1 GCA_015494165.1 Gammaproteobacteria bacterium
GGCCTCGCGGTGCCGGCGGGGGCGGAGCGGGTGTGCCCGCCCGATGCGGTGGAGGTCCCGGGCCCCGGGCCCTGGGTCGGCGCGGGCCCCGGATGGGAGGCGCACGGAGAGGCCCTGCGGGCGCGCGCCGGCGCGGCGCTCGCGCGCGTGGAGCCCGCGCGGCTGCCGTGGGCGGGGCGCGTGGCGCGGCTCGCCGCGGCCGCGCTCGCCCGCGGCGAGGCGGTCCCGCCCGAGGAGGCGCTGCCCGTGTACCTGCGCTCGCGCGTCGCCGACACCCCCAGCGGCTGAGGAGCTGCCGTCCGGTCAACCGGCGCGCCCGCTCGCGCGTTTGCAAGGGCAGGACCAGCGGGACGCGGAGGTGGAGCGATGCGCGCGAGCTTCATGCATGGGCTGTGGGCGGCGGCCGCGCTGGTGGCGGCCGCGGGGGCGGCGGCCTCGCAGCGCCCCCTTCCGGACGAGCTGCGGGCGCTCTTCGAGGAGCGGCGGGCGATCGAGTCGGCGAGCCACCGCGAGCGCATCCGCATCCTCCAGGAGGCCGAGGCCTGCATCGGCGAGGCGCGGGACCTGCGCGCCTTCCGGGCCTGCGAGCGCGCCGAGCGCGCCGCCCGCGAGGCGCTGCGCGAGCGCCTCAGGCCGCGGGTGGAGGCGCTGCGCGCGCGGGCGCGGGCGCTGCGGGCACGCCACCGCAGGGAGCGCGAGGTGCCGCCGTCCGGCGGCGCCGACGACGCCTGAGGGCCGGGTGCGGGCTCAGGGGGCGAGCAGCGCCTCGAGCACGGCCTCGTAGATCGCGCTCAGGCGCACGAGCTCCTCGACGGCGACGTGCTCGTCGGCCTGGTGGATGGTGGCGTTGCACGGACCGAGCTCGAGCACCTGGGCGCCCGTGGGGGCGATGAAGCGCCCGTCGGAGGTCCCGCCCGAGGTCGACAGCCGCGGCTCGACTCCCGCCACGCGGCGCACGGCGGCCCGCACGGCCTCGACCAGCTCGCCCGGCGGCGTGAGGAAGGGCTCGCCCGAGTGCTCCCACGCGAGCTCGTGGGGGACGGCGTGGCGGCGCAGGATCTCCTCCACGCGCGCGCGCAGCGCCTCGGCGCTGGTCTCGGTCGAGTAGCGGAAGTTGAACCAGGCCTCGAGCTCGCCCGGGATCACGTTGCCGGCGCCGGTGCCGGCGTGGATGTTCGACACCTGGAAGGTGGTCGGCGGGAAGAACGCGTTGCCGCGGTCCCACTCGGCGGCGACCAGCTCGGCCAGCGCGGGGGCGAAGCGGTGGATGGGGTTGTCGGCCTTGTCGGGGTAGGCGACGTGGCCCTGGCGGCCGATGACGCGCAGGCGACCGCTGAGCGAGCCGCGGCGGCCGTTCTTGATGACGTCGCCGGCGCTGCGCTCGGCCGTGGGCTCGCCCACGAGCGCCCAGTCGATGCGCTCGCCGCGTGCCTGCAGGGTGCGCACCACGCGCGCGGTGCCGTCGACGGCGGGGCCCTCCTCGTCGCTGGTCAGCAGGAAGGCGATGCTGCCGCGGTGGTCGGGATGGCGCGCGAGAAAGCGCTCGCAGGCGGTGACCATGGCGGCGAGGCTCCCCTTCATGTCGGCGGCACCGCGCCCATAGAGCCGCCCGTCCTCGATCACGGGGTCGAAGGGGTCGTGGCGCCAGGCCTCGCGCGGCCCGGGCGGCACCACGTCGGTGTGGCCGGCCAGGCACAGCAGCGGGCCCTGCTCGCCGCGGCGCGCCCACAGGTTGTGCACCTCGCCGAAGGGCATGGGCTCGATGCGGAAGCCCATCCGCCCGAGGCGCTCGGCGATGAGCACCTGGCAGCCGGCGTCGTCCGGCGTCACCGAGGGGCGCCGGATCAGCTCGCGCGCGAGCTCGACGGTGGGGTTCTGCACGGCCGCCTGCGTCCCTCAGATGTCGCGCAGCAGCTCGTTGATGCCCACCTTGGCGCGCGTGCGCTCGTCGACCTGCTTGACGATGACCGCGCAGTAGAGGCTGTGGCTGCCGTCGGCGGCCGGCAGGCTCCCGGGCA
>WGBS01000214.1 GCA_015494165.1 Gammaproteobacteria bacterium
GCGCTGGGCCCGCGCGGCGGGGGCTCCCCTTCCCCGCCTGAGCGCGGCCTCGACGGGCGCGCTCTACGCCCAGATCCGCCACGGCGCGCCCTTCCACCTGCTGCTCGCCGCCGACGCCGAGCGGCCGGCGCGTCTCGAGCGCGAGGGGCTCGCCGTGGCGGGCACCCGCTTCACCTACGCCCTCGGACGGCTCGCCCTGTGGGCGCCGCGGCTCGCCGGCGACCCGCGGGCGGCCCTGGAGGAGGGCCGCATCGGGCGCCTCGCCATCGCCAACCCCCGCACCGCGCCCTACGGGGCGGCGGCGCGGGCGGTGCTCGGGGCGCTGGGCCGCTGGCCCTGGCCCGGGCGGCTCGTGCTCGCCGCCCACGTCGGCCAGGTGCCGGCGCTGGTGCGCCAGGGCGGCGCCGAGGCGGGCTTCCTCGCGCGCGCCCAGGCGCTGCGTCTGGAAGGGCCCCGCTGGGAGGTGCCGGCGCGGCTGCACCCGCCCCTGCGCCAGCAGGCGGTGCTGCTGCGCCGCGGCGCCGCGCATCCGCACGCGGCCGCCTTCCTGCGCTGGCTGCGCGCGGACCCGCAGGCGCGCGCGGCCATCCGCGCGGCCGGCTACGACCTGCCGCAGCCGCGGGACGAGACGGCGTGAGCCCGGACGACCTCCAGGCGCTCGGCACCACGCTGCGGCTCGCGCTCGCGAGCACGCTCGTGCTGCTCGTGCTCGGCACGCCGCTCGCCTGGTGGCTCGCGCGCACGCGTTCGCGCCTGCGGCCCGCCGTGGAGGCGCTCGTGGCGCTGCCGCTCGTGCTGCCCCCGACCGTGCTCGGCTTCTACCTGCTGCTGCTGCTCGGCGAGGGCGGCCCGCTCGGCCCCTTCTGGGCACGCCTCGGCGGGGGACTGGCCTTCACCTTCGAGGGGCTGGTCGTGGCCTCCGTGCTCTACTCGCTGCCCTTCGTGGCCCAGCCTTTGCAGGGGGCCTTCGAGGCGATCGGCGAGCGCCCGCTGGAGGCGGCGGCCACCCTCGGCGCCGGCCCCGTGGACCGCTTCTTCACGGTGGCGCTGCCGCTCGCGCGCCGCGGCCTGCTCACCGCCGCCACCCTCGGCTTCGCCCACACCGTGGGCGAGTTCGGCGTCGTGCTGCTCGTGGGCGGCTCCATCCCGGGCGAGACGCGCGTGCTCTCCATCGCCATCTACGAGCACGTCGAGGCCCTCGACTACGCGAGCGCCCACCGCGTCGCGGCCCTGCTGCTCGCCTTCTCCTTCGCGGTGCTCGCCGTCGTCTACGGCCTGCGGAGGCGCCGGTGAGCGCCCCCCTGGACGTCTCCCTGGCGCTCGCGCGCGGCGGCTTCCGGCTCGAGGCGCGCTTCACGGCTCCGGCCGCGGGCGTCACCGCCGTGTTCGGGCCCTCGGGGGCGGGCAAGACGACGCTCCTGCGCGCCATCGTCGGGCTCGAGCGCGCGCGGGGGCGCGTCGCCGTGGGCGAGGAGGTGTGGCAGGACGACGCCGCCGGCCGGATCATTCCCGTGCACCGCCGCGGCGTCGGCTACGTCGCCCAGGAGCCGGCGCTGCTCGAGCACCTCACGGTCGCCGGCAACCTGCGCTACGCCGCCCGGCGTATCCGCGGCGGGCGCGCGCCGGAGGAGGCGGCGCGCCTCGCCGGGATCACGGGCCTGCTCCGGCGGCGCCCGCACACGCTCTCGGGGGGCGAGCGGCGCCGCGCCGCCCTCGCCCGCGCCCTCGTCGCCGCCCGCACCCTGCTCGTCCTCGACGAGCCCTTCGCCGGCCTCGACGCTCCCGCACGCGAAGCCCTGCTCGCCGACCTCGCGGGGCTCGTGCGCGCGCTCGGCGTGCCGGTGCTGCTCGTCACGCACGAGCTCGGCGAGGCCGTGCGGCTGGCCTCCCACTTGGTCTACGTGGAGCGCGGCCGCGTGCTCGCGGGCGGACCGCTGCCCGACCTCCTCGCGCGCGCGGACCTGCCGCTCGCGCGCCGCGAGGACGCGGGTGCCGTGCTCGAGGCCGAGGTCGCCGCCTGGGACGAGGCGGAGGGCCTCACCGCCCTGCGCGCCGGCGGCCTCATGCTGCACGTCGCCGGCCGCCACGGCGCGCCGGGCGAGCGGCTGCGCGTGCGCGTGCTCGCGCGCGACGTGAGCCTCGCGCTCGACCCGCCGGGCCGCACCAGCATCCTCAACGTGCTGCCGGCCACGGTCGCAGAGGTGCACGAGGACCCGGTCGGGCCGTGCGTGCTGGTCGCGCTCGACTGCGGAGGCCCGCGCCTGCTCGCGCGCATCACGCGCCGTTCCCTGCGGCGCCTCGGCATCGTCCCCGGCCTGCGCGTGCACGCGCAGATCAAGGCCGTCGCGGTGGTCGCGCCCTGACGCCGGGCTGCGGGCTGCAGGCTGTCTACCGCCTGCTGGCCTAGTCCCGTACCATGCGGGACATGTGCCGCCTCGCCGCCTACCTGGGCCCGGAGATCCTGCTCGGCGATCTGGTGCTCGCCCCGCCGCACGGCCTGGTGCGCCAGGCCCTCGCCCCGCGCGAGCTGCGCCACGCAAACCTCAACGCCGACGGCTTCGGCTTCGGCTGGTATGCGCCCGACGACGAGCCCGCCGTCTACCTGAGCACGCTGCCGATCTGGTCCGACCCCAACCTCGGGGCGCTCGCGCGCAGCCTGCGCGCCGACCTGTGGCTCGCCTTCGTGCGCGCGGCCACGCCCGGCCAGCGCGTGTGCATCGCCAACACCCAGCCCTTCCACGACGACGCCCTGCTCTTCGCGCACAACGGCTTCGTGCGCGAGTTCGCCACGCGCGTGCGCCCGGCCCTGCGCCGCGCCCTCGCCCCGGAGATCGAGGCGCACATCGAGGGCACGACGGATTCCGAGTACCTGTTCGCGCTGCTGCGCCAGGTGCTGCACGAGGACGCCGACCTGACGATGGAGGAGGCGCTGCGCGAGACGGTGGCGCGCGTGGCGCGCTGGGCGGACGGCGCCCCCGCGCTGCTCAACCTCGTTGTGGCCGACGGCGAGTGCCTCTACGCGCTGCGCCACGCGGTGGGCGAGCCCTGCCCCAGCCTGTACTACACCACCGACGACGAGCGCTTCCCCGAGGGGCAGCTCGTCGCCTCCGAGCCCCTCACCGACGCCGGCTACTGGCGCCCCGTGCCCGAGCACCACGTCCTCGTGCTCGACCCCGAGCAGCCGCCCGAGCTCGTGCCGCTCTGACCCCTGCCGATGGAGCACGGACCGGACACGCTGGCCGCCGTCCTCGTGCTGCTCGCGAGCGCCGTGGTCGCCGTCACGCTCCTGCGTCGCCTCCATCTGCCGGCCATCCTCGGCTATCTCGCCGTCGGCATCGCCGTCGGCCCGCACGGCCTCGGCTGGGTGCCGGACGTGCCCGAGACGCGCGTGCTGGCCGAGTTCGGCGTGGTCTTCCTGCTGTTCACGGTGGGGCTGGAGTTCTCGCTGCCGCAGCTCGTGGCG
>WGBS01000215.1 GCA_015494165.1 Gammaproteobacteria bacterium
GTGGTAGGCCTGGTGCCAGACCGTCTCCTCGTCGATCGCCTCACCCAGGCCATCGCCTACGCGCGCCGCGAGGGCGCGCACGTGGCGCTGCTCTTCCTCGACCTCGACCGCTTCAAGCTCGTCAACGAGACCCTCGGCCACACCGTGGGCGACGAGCTGCTGCGCCTCGTCGCCGACCGCCTGCACGAGGGCCTGCGCGAGGGCGACACCCTCGCGCGTCCCGGTGGCGACGAGTTCGCGGTGGTGCTGGCGGGCGTGGAGGCGCCGGAGGAGGCGGCGCGCGTCGCCGAGGACCTCGTGCGCCGTCTCGACGCGCCGCTGCGCGTGCAGGGGCGCGACTTCCACCTCGCCGCCACCGTCGGCGTGGCGCTCTTTCCGGAGCACGGCCAGGACCCCGAGACGCTGCTCAAGAACGCCGAGGCCGCCATGTACGCCGCCAAGCAGGAAGGCGGCGGTGCCGTGCGCTGGTACGAGCCGCACATGGACACGGTGGTGGAGGACCGTCTCACGCTCGAGAACGAGCTGCGCCGTGCGCTGCGCCAGGACGAGCTGGTGGTCTACTACCAGCCGCAGGTCTCGCTCGCCGACGGTAGCCTCGTGGGCGTCGAGGCCCTGGTGCGCTGGCAGCACCCCGAGCGCGGCCTGGTGCCGCCGATGCGCTTCATTCCGCTCGCCGAGGAGACCGGCCTCATCTGCCCGCTCGGCGAGCAGGTGGTGGCGAAGGCCGCCGCCGACGTGGCGCGCCTGCGCGCCGCGGGCACCGCCCTGCCGCGGCTCGCCGTCAACGTCTCGGCCTGCCAGCTCCGCCAGCCGGACGTGCCGCGCCGGCTCGCCGAGCTGGTGCGCGCGGCGGGCGCGGACCCCGCCATGCTCGAGATCGAGATCACCGAGAGCGCCCTCATGCAGGCGACCGAGACGGCCAGCGAGATCCTGCGCGGCCTGCGCGGCATGGGGATGCGCATCGCCATCGACGACTTCGGCACCGGCTACTCCTCGCTCACCTACCTCAAGCGCTTCCCGGTCGATGCGCTCAAGATCGACCAGGCCTTCACGCGCCAGGTCACGTCCCAGAGCGACGACGCCGCCATCGTGGAGGCCATCTTGGCGATGGCGCGCAGCCTGCGGCTCGCCACCGTTGCCGAGGGGGTCGAGACCGAGGCGCAGCGCGAGTGGCTCGCCGCGCGCGGCTGCGACGCCATGCAGGGCTTTCTGCTGAGCCCGCCGGTGCCGGCCTCGGAGCTGCCGCAGGTGCTCGAGCGCATCGCCGGCGGCGCCGCGCGCGCCTCCGGCGCCGGCGGCTGAGCCGGTATTCGGTTCGCAGTCTACAGCCTGCGGTCTGCAGCCTGCGGTTTGCGGTCCGCGGTTTGCGGTTGACGGTTTATCCGTAAACCGTGGCCCGTCTCCCGTGCACTCCCGCGAAGCGGGCGCGGCCGCCTGCGGCGGCAGAGGCGGGAGGCGAGGTTCGGGAGGCGAGGGTTGGAGCGCCCTTCGGGCGCGGCCCATTCTTTCCCGTCTCCCGTGGCCCGTCTCCCGTGCACTCGACGAATGTGGGTGCGGCTTCCAGCCGCGATTCCTCAGCCCTTGGTCGGGGCTGGAAGCCCCTCCCACAATCGGGTTGCAGGTTGCGGGCTGCAGTTCATAGTGGCCTGTACACCGTGACCCGTCGACCGTCTCCCATGCACTCCCGCGAAGCGGGCGCGGCCGCCTGCGGCGGCAGAGGCGGGAGGCGAGGCTCGGGAGGCGAGGGTTGGTGCGCACGGTTGGTTTGCGGTTCACGGTCCGCGGCGGGCTGTAGACCGTCACCCGTCACCCGGGCGGGCTGTAGACCGCCACCCGTCACCCGAATACGCTATCATACGTGATAGCAGGAGGGCGGGGATGGCGCAGATCGTGGTGCGCAACCTGGACGAGCGGGTGGTGGCGGCGCTCAAGGCGCGGGCGGCCCTGCAGGGCAAGTCGCTCGAGCAGACCGTGCGCGAGATCCTCGCCGCCGCCGCGCGGCCGGGCGCGGAGGAGCGCCTCGCGCTGGCCGACGAGATCCGTGCGATGACGCCGGCGGGGGCGGGGGCCTCGGACTCGACGCGGCTCGTGCGCGAGGACCGCGAGCGGTGAGCTGGGTCGTCGACGCGAGCGTCGCGGTCAAGTGGTTCGTCGAGGAGCCGGGATCGGAGGCGGCCCGCGCGGTGCTCGCCCGCGGCGAGCCGCTGCTCGCGCCGGACCTCATCGTCCCGGAGGTGGCGAACACCGCCTGGAAGAAGGCCGCCCGCGGCGAGATCACCCGTGCCCACGGCGAGCGCATCGTCCAGGCCCTGCCGCTGATGCTCGACCGCATCGTCCCCGCCGCGGAGCTCGTGGGGCGCGCCTACGGGCTCGCCGTCCGCCACGGCCATCCGGTCTACGATGCGCTCTATCTCGCGCTCGCGGAGCGGGCGGAGGCGCGGCTCGTCACGGACGACGCGCGCCTCATCGCCTTCGCGCGGCGGGCGCGCATGGCGCGCCGCGTGCGTCCGCTTGTCGCATAGGGTGACGGTTTGCGGTTCGCGGTTGACCGTGGACTGTCACCCGTCACCCGCACACTCCACGAATGTGGGAGCAGAGGCGAGAGGCGAGGTTCGGGAGGCGAGGGGTGGTGCGCGCTCCGCGCGCGGCCAATTCTTTCCCGTCTCCCGTGGCCCGTCTCCCGTGCACTCGACGAATGTGGGTGCGGCTTCCAGCCGCGATTCCTCAGCCCTTGGTCGGGGCTGGAAGCCCCTCCCACAATCGGGTTGCAGGTTGCGGTTTGCGGTTCGCGGTGGGCCGTGGACCGTGAACTGTGAACCGTCGACCGTAAACCGCAAGCCGCGCCCCGCATCACGCCAGCCGCTTGTAGCGGATGCGGTGCGGGCGCTCGGCCTCCTCGCCGAGGCGCCGCCGGCGGTCGGCCTCGTAGTCGGTGTAGCTCCCCTCGAAGAAGACCACCTGCGAGTCGCCCTCGAAGGCGAGGATGTGGGTGGCGACGCGGTCGAGGAACCAGCGGTCGTGGGAGATGACCATGACCGACCCCGGGAAGGCGAGCAGCGCCTCCTCGAGCGCGCGGAGGGTCTCGACGTCGAGGTCGTTGGTGGGCTCGTCCAGCAGCAGGAGGTTGCCGCCGGAGCGCAGCAGGCGCGCGAGATGCACGCGGTTGCGCTCGCCGCCCGAGAGCTCGCGCACGCGCTTCTGCTGGTCGGGCCCCTTGAAGTTGAAGCGCCCCACGTAGGCGCGCGAGGGCGTCTCCCAGCCGCCGACGCGGATGATGTCCTGCCCGTCCGAGATCACCTCCCAGACCGTCCTGTCGCCGTCGAGGGCGTCACGGTGCTGGTCCACGTAGGCGAGCTGCACCGTCTCGCCGAGGCGCAGGGTGCCTGCGTCCGGCTGCTCCTCGCCCACGATCATGCGGAAGAGCGTGGTCTTGCCCGCGCCGTTGGGGCCGATGATGCCCACGATGGCCCCGCGCGGGACGCGGAAGCTCAGCCCGTCGATCAGCAGGCGGTCGCCGTAGCCCTTGACCAGGCCCTCGGCCTCGAGCACCAGCTCGCCGAGGCGCGGTCCCGGCGGGATGTAGATCTCGTTGGTCTCGTTGCGGCGCTGGAACTCGCGCGAGGCGAGCTCCTCGAAGCGCGCGAGCCGCGCGCGGCTCTTGGCGTGGCGGCCCTTGGGGTTGCTGCGCACCCACTCGAGCTCGGCCTGCACGGTGCGGCGGTGGGCGGCCTCCTCGCGCGCCTCCTGCTCCAGCCGCCGCTCCTTGTGCTCGAGCCAGGCCGAGTAGTTGCCCTGGAAGGGCAGGGCGCGGCCGCGGTCGATCTCGAGGATCCACTCGGCGACGTTGTCCAGGAAGTAGCGGTCGTGGGTGACGGCCACCACCGTGCCCTTGTACTCCTGCAGGTAGCGCTCGAGCCAGGCGACGGACTCCGCGTCCAGGTGGTTGGTGGGCTCGTCGAGCAGCAGCACGTCTGGGGCCGAGAGCAGCAGCCGGCACAGCGCCACGCGCCGGCGCTCGCCGCCCGACAGGCTCGCCACGTCGGCGTCCCACGGCGGCAGGCGCAGGGCGTCGGCCGCGACCTCGAGGCGCCGGTCGAGCTCCCAGCCGCCCGCGGCCTCGATCGCGTCCTGCAGCCGCGCCTGCTCCTCGAGCAGGCGGTTCATCTCCTCCTCTTCGAGCGGCTCGGCGAAGCGCTGGCTGATCTCGTCGAAGCGCGCGAGCAAGGCCTTGACCTCGGCGATGCCGTCCTCGACGTTGCCGCGCACGTCCTTGGACGGGTCGAGCTGGGGCTCCTGCGGCAGGTAGCCGATGCGGATGCCGTTCGCCGGGCGCGCCTCGCCGTCGAACTCGCGGTCCACGCCGGCCATGATGCGCAGCAGCGTGGACTTGCCCGCGCCGTTGAGGCCGACGACGCCGATCTTCGCGCCCGGCAGGAAATAGAGGGTGACGTCCCTGAGGATCTCGCGCCGCGGCGGGACGACCTTGGTCACCCGCTCGAGGGCAAACACGTACTCCGGCATGGCTGGCCCTGTCTTCGTTCGGATCCGACGCGCCACCCGTCGCCGGCGGGCGGCGGCAGCGGCATACCCTAGCAGGAGGCCCGGAAGGCCGTCCACGGGCCGCGGCGGCGGCCGGCCCCCGCCGGCGGCGGGGGTTAGAATGCCCGCAGGATGGCGGAGACGGGCGGGCTCGATGCGCTCGTCGCCCTGGCGGCGCTGGGGCTGGGGCTCGCCGTGTGGGCGGCGGCGCGCGGCCGCCCGGGGCCGGCCGCGGCCCGGCGGGCGGTGCAAGCGGGCTGCGCCGTCCTGGCGGCGGCCGCCGCGGCCCTCGCGGCGCGCTGGCCGCCCGAGCCGGCGTGGGCCGCGCACGCGGCGCTCGCGCTCGGCCTCGCGCTGCTCGGCGGCGGCCTGGTGCCCTGGGTGCGGGCAGCGGGCGGGCGCGGCCCATCCGCAGGCGCACCCGCGGCCGGGGCGGCGGAGGCGCGCGCCCAGCGCGACGTGCTGGTGCGCGAGGTGCACCACCGCATCAAGAACCACCTCCAGGGGCTGGTGGGGCTGCTGCGCGCGAGCGCGCGCGGGCGCGATCCGGCATGCCGCGCGGCGCTCGACCTCGCCGCCGGGCGCGTGCACGCCATCGCGCTCGTCCACGGCCTGCAGAGCGCGGACGCGCGCGAGGAGGTCGCCGTCTGCCACCTGGTGGAGGCGATCTGCCGCGGCATGGAGCTGGTGGCGCCGGAGCGCCCGGTGCGCGTGGAGGTGGCCGTGCGCGGCGGCCCGGCGCGGCTCGACCCCGCGGAGGCGGTGCCCGTGGCGCTCGTGGTGCAGGAGCTGGTCCTCAACGCCGTCAAGCATGCGCGCGGCAATGGCTGCGTCCGGGTCCGGGTGACGGGGACGCGCGCCGCGGTGGACGTGCGGGTGACCAACCCGGGCCGGCTCGCGCCGGCGCAGACCGGGAGCCTCGGCCACTCGGGCACGGGCCTGGGGCTGGCGCGGGCCCTGCTCGCGCCCCGCGGCGCGCGGCTGCGGCTCGCGGAGGACGGGCGCGAGGTCGCGGCCGTGCTCAGCCTCGCGCCCCCGGTGCTGGTTGTGGGCTGAGCAGCCGCCGTGCTAGGCTGCTGACGAGATCGGACGCCCGCCACCGGCCGCGTGGCGACGGGAGCGGTCATGCGGGACTCGTCTCTGTCCGTGCTCTCCGGGATGGCCTCCGGCGGGCGGCCGGTGGCGGGCGTCCGATCTCGTCAGCAGCCTAGCACGGCGGCTGCTCAGCCCACA
>WGBS01000216.1 GCA_015494165.1 Gammaproteobacteria bacterium
GTCCCCACCACGAGCGCCAGAGCCCCCCTGCTCCCCGCCTTCGTCGTCGTGCTCCTCGTGCTTCCCGTCCTCTCGCGGTGGCGGGGGCAGGGTCAGGGTGCGGCGGTGCCGACCGTCGAACCCGTAAGCCAACAGCCTCCCTTCGGCCCACACCCAGACCGCGCCGCGCCGTGCGTCCACGGCGAGCGCGCGCACCTCGCCGAGATCCTCGATACGCGCGAGCTCGGCCCCGGTGTCCGCGTGGAGCTTGAGGACGGCGCTTTCAGCCGCCACCCAGACGGCGGGAACGAAGCGGGGGTCCGGCTGCTGCGCCGAGCGGGCGACAAGCGCTGCCCCTGTGAGCGCGATGGCGCAAAGCAGAAAAGCGAGCTTCAGTGCGGCCCTTGGCCGCGCCCCCTGGACACCCCCCCATGGCATCCCCCTGACTCCCTGCTCGGCTGCTCCCTGGCGATCCCGGCCGCCGGGTCCTCCTGGGGAGCGCCCTGCATGCCAGCCATCGGCCGACGGGCACCGCTCATACCTCAGATCGCCTCGGTGAGGCAAGCGGTCGCGTGCAACAAAGGCGCGTTTTTGTGAACGGGTTCACGTTTCTTCGCCGGTAGGCACGAGCAGCCGTGCGCTAGAAGGCAGGATCGAGGGACGGTCTGGAAGGGCGGGTCAGCGGCGGCGGGGCAGCGCGGCCGCGGCGAGGGCGGCGAGGAGGCCGCCGAGGGCGCCGTCGCGGTGGGCGGCGACGTGCACGGGCCCGCCGGTCAGCGCCTCGCTCGCGGGCAGTGCGCCGCAGCAGGTCTCCCACGCGAGCTTAGTGGCAAGCAAAACGAGGAAGGCGGCGGCGAGGCGTCGCGGGGCCCCCGCCGCCGCGGGCCCGAGCAGCGTGCGCGCGGCACCGTAGGCGAGGAGGCCGTGCGCAAGCCCCGAGGCGCCCGCGTACCAGCGCACCGCCGGGTCGAGCAGCAGGCCCGCGTCGACGGCGGCCGCCGCGGCGAGCGCCGCCGCCGTCCAGCCGCGCCAGCCGGCGGCGGCCCGGAACAGCAGCGGGCCGAGGGCCGTGGCGAGCGCGCCCGCGGCCGCGTGCGCGGCGCCCAGGTGGACGAGATGCGCCGTCAGCAGCCGCCACCATTCTCCGGCGAGCACGGCGCCACGGTCGTAGGCGAGCGCATCGAGCACCAAGGGCGGGCCCTCCCGCGAAGTGTGACCGCGTTCACACGAAGGCGACGGGCGAAACCCTACATTGCGCGGGCCCGCGGGCACAGCCCCGCGGACGCAGCCCCATGGACGACGCCGCGACCCGGATGCAGCGCCGGATCCTGCTCGCCGCACTGCTCGCGCTCGCCGTCGCGCCCGGCGCGCCGCACGCCGCCGCTCCGCCTGTGCGCGCCCTCATCGTGGCGCTCTCGCCGCAGGCCGCGGCGGCGGCCGGCCCCGCGCGCTTGGCCGAGCGCGCCGCGGCCCTCGCGCAGGCGCGCACGGGCCTCGGCCTGCGCGCGCTGCGCCGCATCGACGCGCGCACGGCGGTGCTCGCCCTGCCGCGGCCGCTCGCGGGCGCCGACCTCGCTTCGGCGCTGGCGGCGTTGCGGGCCGACCCCGCCGTCGCCTGGGCCGAGCCCGACTGGCGCGTGCAGCGCCTGGCCCTTCCAAGCGACCCGCGCTTCACGGACCAGTGGCCGCTGATGGCGCCTTCCACCTGGCCCGGCGGAGCGGACCTGCCGGACGCGTGGGACGTGACCACCGGCGACGCGGGCGTGGTCGTGGCGGTGATCGACACCGGCGCCGTGCCGCACCAGGATCTCGACGCCAACGTCACGGACGGCAGCGGGCGCCTGCTCCCGGGATACGACTTCGTCTCGCTCGACACGGACCCGGGCGGGGCCTGCGACAACCAGCCGTGCGTGGCGAACGACGGCGACGGCTGGGACGCCGACCCCAGCGATCCCGGCGACTGGGTCACCGCCGCCGAGGCCGACAGCGACCCGGCGAACGATCCCTACGGGGGCTTCTTCGCGGGCTGCCCCGTCGGGGACTCCTCGTGGCACGGGCTCGGCGTGGCGGGGATCGCCGGGGCGCTCACGG
Source organism: Gammaproteobacteria bacterium (assembly GCA_015494165.1). Classification (GTDB taxonomy): domain Bacteria; phylum Pseudomonadota; class Gammaproteobacteria; order S144-34; family S144-34; genus S144-34. Next base: position 2,071 of record WGBS01000216.1, read on the forward strand.
ACAACGCGCGCGACGTGGCGGGCGTGGCCTGGGAGGTGAGGATCCTGCCGGTGCGGGTGCTCGGCAAGTGCGGCGGGCGCCTCAGCGACGCGGCCGCCGCCATCCGCTGGGCGGCGGGGCTGTCGGTGCCGGGCGCGCCCGCCAACCCGAACCCGGCGCGCGTCATCAACCTGAGCCTGGGGCTGGCCATCCCCTGCCCGGCCACGCTCCAGGCGGCCATCGACGCCGCGCGCGCGGCTGGGGCGACCGTGGTGGCGGCGGCGGGCAACGACGCCGCCGACACCTCCGGCTGGTCGCCGGCGAGCTGCGCCGGGGTGGTGGTGGCCGCCGCCCACGACCGCGACGGGACCGCGGCGAGCTACACCAACCACGGCGCCGAGGTGGACGTGAGCGCGCCGGGCGGCGACGCGCAGGCGGTGCCGGTGCTGTCCAACAGCGGCGCCACGGGCCCGAACCCGAGCCCGGGCGGCGACCGGGTGGCGGGCATGGTCGGCACGAGCGCCGCGGCGCCGCACGTCTCGGGTGTGGCGGCGCTCATGCAGGCGGCCTTCCGCGCGGCCGGCGGCGCCTGGCTCGCGCCGGACACCCTCGAGCAGAAGCTGGAGGCGACGGCGCGCGCCTTCGCGCCCGGCGCCTTCGCCACGGGCGGGTGCGGTGCGGGGCTGCTGGATGCGGCCGACGCCGTGCGCGCCGCGGGCACCGCGCCCACGGCCGACGCCGGTTCCGACCGCCTCGCCGACCCCGGCGAGGCGGTCACCCTCGACGGCCGCGCGAGCGCCGACGACGCCTGGGGCCAGGTCGCGGCCTACGCCTGGCGCCAGACCGCCGGGCCCGCCGTCGCGCTGGCCGGCGCGGACACGGCGACGCCCTCCTTCACCGTTCCGCAGCCCGCCGCCGCGGGCGCGCAGCTCGTCTTCGCGCTCGAGGTGACGGACGATCTCGGCCTGCGCTCGGCGCCCGACACGGTCACGGTCACCGTGCGCAACGTGGCCCCGGTGCTCGACGCCGGCCCGGACCGCACCGTGGGCGAAGGCCAGAGCCTGAGCTTCACGGTCACGGCGAGCGATGCGAACGGGGACGTGCCCGTCCTCGCCGCGAGCGGCCTGCCGCCCGGCGCGAGCTTCGATGCCGCCACCGGCCGCTTCGACTGGCCCGCCGCGGGCCCCGCGGGGAGCTACACGGTCGCCTTCGTCGCGCGCGACGCGCTCGACCCCGGCCTGTCCGACAGCGACAGCGTCACCATCACCGTGACGGCGGCGGGCGCGGGTCAGGGTGCCGGGGGCGGCACGGCGTCGAACCTTGCCGCCTCGGGC
>WGBS01000217.1 GCA_015494165.1 Gammaproteobacteria bacterium
CCCGTCCCCCGTAACCCGTCGCCCGAAGCCGCGCGTGGCACGCGCACCGGCGTTTCCTGTACCTTTTGCCCCGTGGCGCAGGAGACCAACGACCGGGGCGAGGCGCGCCTGCGCGACCAGACCGTGGCGCTCGCGGGCCTGTTCCAGGCCCTGCGCCTGGTCCAGTCGCTCGCCCGCCGCGGCAGCGCCGACGAGCGCGCCGAGCGCGCCTGCGTCGACAGCCTCTTCGCCGTGGACGCCCCCTCGGCGCCGGACGTCTGGGGCGGCATCGGCAACCTCCGATTCGGGCTGCGCACGCTCGCCGAGCAGCTCGGCGCCGGGCCGCGCGACGCCGAGCTCACCCGCTACGCGGTGGCCGTGCTGGTGGTCGAGCGCCGCCTGTCGCGCCGCCCCGACCTCCTCGAGCGCATCCGCCGCGGCATCGAGGAGGCCGCGCGCCGCGCGGCCGAGACCGGCGACCGCCTGCATCCGGCGGTGACCGAGACCTTCGCGCGCGCCTACCGCGAGAGCGCCGGCGTCGTCGCCACGCCCGTGATGGTCCGCGGGGCGCGCGAGCATCTCGCCAACGAGGCCATCGCCGCGCGCATCCGCGCCCTGCTGCTCGCCGCCGTGCGCGCCGCGGTGCTGTGGCGCCAGAAGGGCGGCAGCCGCTGGGCGCTCCTCCTGCGCCGGCGCCGCTACGCCGAGGCCGCCCGGGCCCTGGCGGCCGCCGCCGAGGCGCCCCCCGCCTGAGCGCGCCGGCGCGCTGGGCAAGCCGCGCGCGATGGCGGATAATGGCGCGCTTCCGGCGGCCCGCCGCCGGCCCCACCGTCCCCACGGCATGAGGAGCAGGCATGGCCGACAGCTTCGGTGCGCGGGGCACGCTCCGCGTCGCTGACCGCACCTACGAGATCTACCGCATCGCGGCGCTGGCCGACCGCCACGAAGTCGCCACGCTGCCCTGGTCGCTCAAGATCCTGCTGGAGAACCTGCTGCGCCACGAGGACGGCGTCGCCGTCACCGCCGAGCAGATCGAGGCGGTGGCCGGCTGGCGGCCGCAGGAGGAGGGCCGGCGCGAGATCGCCTTCACCCCCGCGCGCGTGCTGCTGCAGGACTTCACGGGGGTGCCGGCGGTGGTGGACCTCGCCGCCATGCGCGACGCCATGGCCGAGCTCGGCGGCGACCCGGCCCGCATCAACCCCCTGCGCCCCGCCGAGCTCGTCATCGACCACTCGGTGCAGGTGGACGCCTGGGGGCGCCCGGACGCCGTCGAGCTCAACGCCCGCATCGAGTTCGAGCGCAACCGCGAGCGCTACGCCTTCCTGCGCTGGGGCCAGCAGGCCTTCGGCAACTTCCGGGTCGTGCCCCCGGACACCGGCATCGTCCACCAGGTCAACCTCGAGCACCTGGCGCGCGTGGTCTTCGCCGAGGAGGCGGACGGCACCCTGCGCGCCTTCCCCGACACCCTGGTCGGGACCGACTCCCACACCACCATGGTCAACGGCCTCGGCGTGCTCGGCTGGGGCGTAGGGGGCATCGAGGCCGAGGCGGCGCTGCTCGGCCAGCCCGTCTCCATGCTGGTGCCGGACGTGGTCGGCGTGCGCCTCACCGGCGCCCTGCCCGAGGGCGCCACCGCCACCGACCTCGTGCTCACCGTCACCGAGCGCCTGCGCCGCCACGGCGTGGTCGGCAAGTTCGTCGAGTTCTTCGGCCCGGGCCTCGACCACCTCACCCTCGCCGACCGCGCCACGCTCGCCAACATGGCCCCCGAGTACGGCGCCACCTGCGGGCTGTTCCCCATCGACGCCGAGACGCTGCGCTACCTGCGCCTGACCGGGCGCGACGAGGCCCAGGTGGCGCTGGTCGAGGCCTACGCGCGCGAGCAGGGGCTGTTCCGCGAGCCCGGCCTGGAGCCGCGCTACACCGCCGTGGTCGAGGTGGACATGGGCGCGGTGGAGCCGAGCCTCGCGGGCCCGCGCCGCCCCCAGGACCGCGTGCCGCTGCGGGCGGCGGCGGCGAGCGTGCGCGAGTCGCTCGCCGCCGAGCGCGGCGACGGCGACGGCGAGGCTGCGCGCTTCGAGGAGGAGAGCGGCCACGACGCCCCGGAGCGCGTGCCCCCGCACCGCGACCCGTGCGCCGCGATCGACATCGGCGGCGAGCGCCACGAGCTGCGCGACGGCGCCGTGGTCATCGCCGCCATCACGAGCTGCACCAACACCTCCAACCCCGAGGTGATGCTGGCGGCGGGGCTGCTCGCGCGGCGCGCGCGCGCGCGCGGCCTGCGCGCGGCGCCCTGGGTCAAGACCAGCCTCGCGCCGGGCTCGCGCGTCGTCACCGAGTACCTGCGCGAGTCGGGCCTGCTCGAGGACCTGGCCGCCGTCGGCTTTCACGTCGTCGGCTACGGCTGCACCACCTGCATCGGCAACTCCGGACCGCTCCCCGAGCCCGTCGCCGAGGCCATCCGCGAGCACGGCCTCGTCACGTGCGCGGTGCTCTCGGGCAACCGCAACTTCGAGGGCCGCATCCACCCCGACGTGCGCCTCAACTACCTGGCCTCGCCGCCGCTGGTGGTGGCCTACGCCCTCGCCGGCCGCATGGACCTCGACCTCGCGGGCGAGCCCCTCGGGACGGACGCCGACGGCCGCCCGGTCCTCCTGCGCGACCTGTGGCCCTCCCGCGCGGAGATCGCCGAGGCCATGCGCGGTGCGCTGCGCGGCGAGCTCTTCCGCCGCGCCTACGCCGAGGTCTTCCGGGGCGACGCGCACTGGAACTCCCTCGAGGTGCCGCGCGGCGAGCGCTTCGCCTGGGACCCGGACTCGACCTACGTGCGCCGCCCGCCCTTCTTCGAGGGCATGGCCCCCGAGCCGGAGCCGGTCGGGGACATCCGCGGCGCCCGCGCGCTGGTGGTCCTCGGCGACAGCGTCACCACCGACCACATCTCGCCCGCCGGCGCCATCAAGCCCGGCACGCCGGCGGCGGCCTACCTGGAGGCGCACGGGGTGCGTCCCGCCGACTTCAACTCCTACGGCGCGCGGCGCGGCAACCACGAGGTCATGATGCGCGGCACCTTCGCCAACGTGCGCCTGCGCAACCGCCTCGTCGACCGCGAGGGCGGCTGGACCCTCCACCTGCCGGACGGCGAGCTCATGACCGTCTACGACGCCGCCATGCGCTACCGCGAGGAGGGGGTGCCGCTGATCGTGCTCGCCGGGCGCGAGTACGGGTCGGGCTCCTCGCGCGACTGGGCCGCCAAGGGCCCGCGCCTGCTCGGCGTGCGCGCCGTGCTCGCGCAGAGCTACGAGCGCATCCACCGCACCAACCTGGTCTGCATGGGCGTGCTGCCGCTCGAGTTCCCGGAGGGCGAGTCCGCGGAGTCGCTGGGGCTCACGGGGCGCGAGTGCTTCGACATCGAGGGCCTCGCCGGCGGCGAGGCGCGCGAGGTCACCGTGCGCGCGCGCGCCGACGACGGCCGCGAGACCGCCTTCCGCGCGCGCGTGCGCATCGACACGCCCAAGGAGCGCGAGTACTTCCGCCACGGCGGCATCCTGCACTATGTGCTGCGCAGCCTCGCCCGCTGACCGGCCCCGCCGCGGCCGGCAGGAGGACCCGCCATGGAGCTGAGCCCGCTCACCGCCATCTCGCCCGTCGACGGCCGCTA
>WGBS01000218.1 GCA_015494165.1 Gammaproteobacteria bacterium
GGAAGCGCCGCGCCGCCCACAGGCTGAGCGCGAGCACCAGCGCCACCGCGACGGCTCCGGCGCCTGCCGTCGCCGCCACCGCGCCGGCCGGCAGCGCCATCGGCGCGGGCGCCTGCGCCAACACGATCTGCCACGCGGTGCCCGGCACCGCGTGGCAGATCGTGCTGGCGCAGGTGCCCGCGCCGGTGGCCCTGCCGCCCGGGGCGGTGGCGGCGACGGCGGGCGCCGCCGCCATCGCAGTGGCCCTGGTGCTCGCGCTCAGCCTGTGGGCGGCGCGGCGCTTCCGCGGGGAGCTGCGTGCCGTCGAGCGCATGCTGCGCGACGTCCTCGACCGGCGCTTCGTCGCCACCGACTGGCACCCGCGCCTCGAGGAGACGAGCCGGATCCTCCCCGCGATCGCCGAGCTCGCCGCGCGGCTCGAGAAGGAGCGGCGCAGGCTCGCGCAGGAGAGCCTCACGGACGAGCTGACGGGGCTGCCCAACCGCCGCCACTTCAACCGCGAGCTGGTGCGCGCCCTGGAGATGGCCGAGCGCGGTGCGGTGGTCTGCGTCGGCATGGTGGACCTCGACGGCCTCAAGCAGGTCAACGACACGCACGGCCACGAGACGGGCGACCGGCTGCTGCGCCGCTTCGCCGAGACGCTCGACTCGCAGCTGCGGCGCACGGACTTCGCCGGGCGCATCGGCGGCGACGAGTTCGGCGTGATCCTCTACGGGGCGAGCGCCGAGAACGCCGTGCGCTTCATGGACCGCGTGCGCCGCGTCTGGCGCGAGCGCCTCGCCGGCGACCCCGAGCTCGGCACGCTCGCCTGCACGGTGAGCTGCGGGCTCACCTTCGTGCCGGTGGAGGAGGCCTGCTCGCGCGTGGAGGTGCTGCGCCGCGCCGACCGCGCCCTCTACGAGGCGAAGGCCCGCGGGCGCGACCAGGTGGTGGTCGACGAGGCCATCGGCTGAGGGCGCCGTGGGCGCGCGCCGCGTCCTCGTCGGGGTCTGCGGCTTCCCGGAGGCGCGCGCCCGGCTCTACCGCGACCTCGACCTCGTCGAGGTGCAGCGGACCTTCTACCAGCCCCCCGCGCCGGAGACCGCGGCGCGCTGGCGCGCCGAGGCCCCGCCGGGCTTCGTGTTCACCCTCAAGGTCTGGCAGCTCCTCACCCACGAGCCCGCGAGCCCCACCTACCGCCGCCTGCGCGAGGCGCTCCCGCCCCGTGCCCTGGCCGAGTGCGGCGGGCTGCGCTGGAACCGCACCACGCGCATGGCCTGGGCGCGCACGCTCGAGGTCGCCGCGGCCCTGCAGGCGCGCGCCGTCGTGGTGCAGACCCCGGCGCGCTTCGGCCCCACGGCCGCGAACCTGCGCCGCCTGCGGCGCTTCTTCGGCGAGGCGCCGCGCGCCGGCCTGCGCATGGTCTTCGAGCCGCGCGGGGCGGGGTGGGAGGAGGCCCTCCTGCGCGCGCTCGCCGCGGAGCTGGATCTCGTGATCGCCGTCGACCCCTTCCTGCGTCCCCCGCCGGTGCGCCGCGGGCTGCGCTACCTGCGCCTCCACGGCCGCCCCGCCTACCATTACCGCTACCGCTACACCGACGAGGACCTGCGGGCATTGGCCGCGACCGTGCGCGGCGGCCCCGCCTGGGTGCTGTTCAACAACCTCCACATGGCGGACGACGCCCGCCGCTTCCGTGCGCTGCTCGCGGCCGGTTGACGGCGCCCGGCGCCCGGCTATGCTCGGAAACTGACAGAACCACGAAAAACGACCGGAGGGTCGGAGGAGGACGGAGATGGTCCTGCAGCATGTCGTGGGCTTGCTGTTCCATCCGCGGCGCGCGTGGGAGGCCATCCGCAGCGAGCGCTGCACGGTCTCGGGCTGCTATCTGCGCCACGTGGTGCCGCTGGCGGCCGTCCCGCCCGTGTGCGCCTACGTCGGCGCCACGACCGTCGGCTGGAGCGTCGCCGGGGGCGATCCCGTGCGCATGACGGCGGCGAGCGCCCTGCCGCTCGCCGTCGCCTTCTACGTCGCGCTGCTCGCCGGCGTCTACATCATGGGCCGGGCCATCCACTGGATGGCCGGCACCTACGGCGCCCGCGCCGACCTCGGCACCTGCGTGGTGCTCGCCGCCTACACGGCGGTGCCGCTCTTCCTCGCCGGCATCGCGGCCCTGTGGCCGCAGCCCTGGCTCATGATGCTGGTGGGGCTCGCGGCGGTGGGCTACGCCGTGTACCTGTTCTACACCGGCGTGCCGGTGATGATGGGCATCAGCCGCGAGCAGGGCTTCCTCATGGCGAGCGCCGCGCTCACGGTGGGGCTGGTGCTGCTCGTGGGGATGCTCGCCGTGACGGTGCTGCTCTGGGGTCTGGGCCTCGCGCCCGTGTTCACGCCCGGCGGCTGAGCGGCGCATCCCGCCGGCGGCCGCGGGCCGGCCGTCGGCGGACCTATTCCTCCAGCACGCGCACCGCGGTGGCGCGGGGGCCGTCCGAGCCCTCCTGCTCCGAGAAGCGCACCGGCATCCCCACGCGCAGCTCGTCGTAGGTGGCGTTGAGCAGCGCGTTGCGGTGGAAAAAGACCTCGCGCCCGTCGGGGGTCTCGATCCAGCCGGTGCCGCGCTCGGGCTCGAGCTCGGCGATGCGGCCCTGCGGCGGGCCCTCGTGCACCTTCACCTCGCCACGCTGGCGGCGCGCGTAGTCCTCGAGCTGGCGGCGCACCGCGTCGAAGGCATCACGGATGGCGACGTAGGCGTCCTCGTGCGAGTGGTCCTTCCCGGGGTCGCGCGAGGCGACGATCTCCCCGTGCGGGACGGTGACGTCCACGCGCACGTGGTAGAGGTTGCCCTTGTGGTGATGGCGGTGGCGGCGCTCGACCGCCACGCGGCAGCTGATGATATGGTCGTAGAAGCGCTCGAGCTTCTCGGCGCGCTTGCGGATGGCCGCCTCGAGCGCCTCGGAGGGCTCCATTCCGCGGAAGGTGATCTGCAAGGGCACCTGCATGGCTTCCTCCCTCGTCGGCCTTGACCGCGGCGGGCGCGCGGCGCCCGCCCCCTCGTTGCCTACATGTGGGCGTCGCGCGCCCTTGCAAGCACGGGCGGCTCACCAGGGCATGGGCGTGCCGTCGTAGCGCAGGAAGCTCCCCGTCTGCTCCAGGCGGAAGCCCGCCACCAGGGCGCGCATCCCGCGCACGCTCTCGGCCGGCTCGAGCGGCGCCCGCGGGCCGCCGATGCGCGTGCGCACCCAGCCCGGATGCAGCAGCAGCACGCCGATGCCGCGGGGGCGCAGGGAGGCGGCGATGCCGCGCATGACGGCGTTCAGGGCCGCCTTGCTCGAGCGGTAGAAGTAGCTGCCGGGCACCTCGATGTCGGCGATCGAGCCCATGTGGCTGCTGATGGCCGCCACCACCGGGCGCTCGGCCGCGGCCAGGCGCTCGACCATGGCCTCCACCACCCGCACGGCCCCCAGGGTGTTGACCTCGAGCGTCAGGCGCCAGTCCTCGTAGCGCAGCGAGCCGAGATCGTCGCGCTCGAAGGGCTCGAGATTGACGCCGGCGTTGGCGACGAGCACGTCGATGGCCTCCTCGCGCAGCGCCGCCGCCAGCGCCCGCACCTCGTCCGGGCGCGTCACGTCGACGCGGTGGACGTGCACCTGCGGGTGCGCCTCGGCGAGCGCGCGGAGCTCACCCGCCTCCGCGGGGTGGCGGCAGGCGGCATGCACACGCCAGCCCTCGGCGGCGTACTGGCGCACCCACTCGAGGCCGAGGCCCCGGCTCGCGCCCGTGACGAGGGCCGTGGGCACGGCGCCCTCAGCCGTTTCGGCCTGCCGCGGGCGGTGCCGCGAGCCCGCGCGCGGCCAGCCGCCTGCGGCCGGCGCGGCTGAGTCGGGCCTTGCGCGGGTCGCTGAACACGAAACGGCCGTGCAGCACGCAGCCCTTCATCCCGGGGTCGCAGCGCCGGCCCGGCACCCGCAGGCACTCGCCCCCGGCGTCGTGTGGACAGCCCCAGGCACCCATGCCCGCTCTCCTCTCCGGCCCCGTTCCGAGTTTAGCGCCCGCGCGCGCCCTTGTGCGCCCCGTGCCCAGGGCCGATGATGGGACCGTGGCAGTGCCGGAGCCCGAATCCCGGGTCAACGCCGAGGTCGCCGAGCGCCTGCGCGAGGCGGCGCTGCTGCTCGCCCAGCAGGGCGCCAACCCCTTCCGCGTCGCCGCCTACCGGCGCGCGGCGGACACCGTCGCCGGCCTCGACCGCGACCTGCGCGAGCTCGTGCGCGAGGGCGGCGTGGAGGCGCTCGAGGCGCTGCCCGGCATCGGGCGCGGCATCGCCGCCGCCATCGCCGAGATGCTGCGCACCGGGCGCTGGAGCCAGCTCGAGCGCCTGCGCGGCGAGCTCGATCCCGTGGCGCTGTTCCAGACCGTGCCCGGCATCGGCCCCGCGCTCGCGCGGCGCATCCACGACATCCTCGGCGTCGATACCCTCGAGGCGCTCGAGGTCGCCGCCCACGACGGGCGCCTGGAGCGGGTCCCGGGCGTGGGGCCGCGGCGGGCGGCGGCCATCCGCGCCACCCTCGAGAGCATGCTGGGGCGCGTGCGCGGCCGGCGCCCGCCGCGCCTCGAGGACGGCCCCGACGTCGGCACGCTCCTCGACGTCGACCGCGAGTACCGCGAGAAGGCCGAGCGCGGCCGCCTGCCGCGCATCGCCCCGCGCCGCTTCAACCCGTCCGGCGAGCGCTGGCTGCCGGTGCTCCACACGCGGCGCGACGGCTGGCACCTCACGGCCCTCTACTCGAACACCGCCCGCGCCCACGAGCTCGGCCGCACGCGCGACTGGGTGGTGATCTACTACTACGACGACCACCACCGCGAAGGCCAGTGCACGGTGGTGACCGAGACGCGCGGGCCGCTCGCCGGCCGGCGCGTGATCCGCGGCCGCGAGGCCGAGTGCCTGGCCTGGTACGCGGCCAGCGGCGGCGCGCGCGAGGCGGACGCCGGGCGGGCTCAGCCGCCGCGGAACAGGAACTGAAAGCGCCCGTCGTCGACGTCCACCAGCAGCCGCGCGCCGCGGTGCAGCCCGTAGTCGAGCCAGCCCGGCACGGCGCCGGCCTCGTGGCACTCGCTCACCCCGGCCGGCGCCTCGAGGTCGCGGTCGCGGTCGTACCACGACAGCAGCATCGCCTCCTCGCCCAGGCGGCGGCGCGCCTCCGCCTCGGCCAGCGCCTGCGCCTCGGCCTGGTCGCGCGGCGCGGGCCGCGGGCGCAGGCGCACCACCTCCACGCCCGAGAGGTCCGGCGCCCGTGGTGCCGGGCAGGCAGGTCCCGCGGGCTCCCCGCCGCTCACTCGGCGAACTCCAGACGCTCCTGCACGGACTCGAGGCCCGCGCGCGCGCAGGCCTCGTCCTTGTCGCCGCCGGGCGCGCCCGAGACCGCGACGGCGCCCACGAGCGAGCCTGCGGCGCGGACGGGCAGCGCGCCGGCCAGGATCAGGACCCCGTCCACGTGGTTGAGCGTGTCCTTGATGTCGGCGCGGTTGCGGGCGAACTCGCTGGTGGCCACCCCGCCCATGACGGCGGCGACGGCCTTGCCCTTGGCGATCTCGATGGTGTAACGGCTCGCGAGCGTGTCGCGCAGCACCACCCGCGGGTCGCCGCTGCGGTCGGTGACCACCACCGAGACGTTGTAGCCCGCCTTGCGGCAGGCCTCTAGCGTGGCGCGCGCGATGTCGAGCGCGAGCTCGAGTCCGATCTGGCGCGTGGGCAGCAGGTCGGCCGCTCCGGCCGCCGGCGCGAGCGCGGCGAGCAGCGGCCCGGCCAGGAGCATGACGATTGCGCGGCTCCTCATCCTCATGATGGTGGCTCCTCCTTTCGGCCCCCTGTGGCGTCTGGTGCGGCCCCATTATGCGCGGCGGCGCTCCCGGCGCGGAACCGTGCCGTGCCGTCGCCGGCCTGCCGGCGCGGCCGCTGTCAGGAGCGCGCGAGCCTGACCCTCACCCTGAGCCCCGGATGATTGTCTTCGAGCTCGAGGCGGCTGCCGTGCAGGCGGGCGATGGCGTCCGCGAGCGCCAGGCCGAGGCCGCTGCCGGGGATGCCGCGGCTGCGGTCGAGGCGGTAGAAACGCTGGAGCACCTTCTCGCGCGCGGCGGGCGGGATTCCGGGGCCGGCGTCCGCCACCTCCAGCTCGACCGCGCCGTCGGCGCGGCGCAGCCCGAGGCGCACCGGCGTGCCCGGCGGCGTGTGGCGGAGCGCATTCTCGATCAGGTTGGCCAGAAGCTGGGCGAGCAGGGCACGGTCTCCGCGCACGCGCGCCCCCGGCGCGATGTCGGCTTCGAAAGGATGGCCCGCGTCCTCGGCCACGGGCTGGTAGGTCTCGGCGAGCTCGGCCGCGAGCGCGGAGAGGTCCACCGGCGCGAAGGCCGCCCGGCGCCGGCCCGACTCGACCTCGGCGATCCGCAGCAGCGCGTCGAAGGTGGCGAGCAGCTCGTCGGCGTCCGCGATCGCCCCCTCCACCGCCGCCACCCAGTCGTCGGCGCTGCGCGCCCCGAGGCGCGCATGCTCGAGCCGCTGGCGCAGGCGCGTCAGCGGGGTGCGCAGGTCGTGGGCGACGTCGCTCGAGACCTGGCGCAGGCTGTCCATCAGGCGCTGGATGCGGTCGAGCATCGCGTTGAGGCGCCGGGCCAGGCGGTCGAACTCGTCGCCCGTGCCGCGCTCGGGCAGGCGGCGGGCCAGGTCGCCTTCCATGATCGCGGCCGCGGCGCGTTCCATGGACTCGACGTGGCGGGAGACCTGCCGCGCCATGAGCAGCCCGCCCCCCAGCGCCGCCGCCACCGTCAGCAGCAGCCCCAGGGCCACGGCCGCGCCGAGGCGCTCGCGCAGCTCGTGCAGGGTCTCGACGTCGTGGCCCACCCATAGCAGCAGGTCGTCGTCGAGGCGCACGCCGCGGCCGCGCACGGGCAGGTGCAGGGCGGGCTCGCCCGGCGCCAGCGCGTCCTCGTCGTCTTCCAGCTCGAGCTCCTCCCAGCCCTCGCGCAGGGGATGGGGACGGGGGAGGTTGCCCGCGAGCAGCCGCCCGTCCTCGTCCACCAGGGCGTAGAGGAAGGGGCTCGCGGGCCGCAGGGATTCGCGCGCGATGGCCCGGCGCAGCCCCGCAAGCCCTTCGCGCTCGTGCACCGCGAGCAGGGCCTCCAGGCGCGAGTCCACCACGCGCTCGATCTCGCGCTCTGCGGTTCCGATGCCGTAGAGCCACACCACGGCCAGCAGCAGGCCGGCCGATAGGGCGAACAGCGCCGCGTAGCAGGCGGCGAGCCTAAAGCTCGTCGTCCGCAGCCATGCCTTCAGGCTCGCGGATGACATAGCCGGCGCCTCGCACCGTGTGGATAAGGGGACGGTCGAAGGGCTTGTCCACCTTGGCGCGCAGGCGGCTGACGTGCGTCTCGACCACGCTGGTGCGGGGGTCGAAGTGGAAGCCCCACACCTGCTCGAGCAGCATGGTGCGCGTGACCACCTCCCCGGCGTGGCGCATCAGGCATTCGAGCAGGGCGAACTCGCGCGGCTGGAGGTCGATGGGCCGGCCGCCGCGGGTGACGCGCCGCGCGAGGAGGTCCATCTCCAGGTCGCCCACGCGCAGGACGGTCTCCTGGCGCGCGGCGCGGGGGCGGCGCAGCAGCGCGCGCACCCGCGCCAGCAGCTCGGCGAAGGCGAAGGGCTTGACCAGGTAGTCGTCGCCCCCGGACTCGAGCCCCTCGACGCGGTCCTCGATGCCGCCGAGCGCGGTGAGGAAGAGCACGGGCGTCTCGTGGCCCGCCGCGCGCAGGGCTCGCACCACCGCCACCCCGTCCATGCCGGGGAGCATCCGGTCCACCACCAGCAGGTCGTAGCCGCCCTCCGTGGCCATGTAGAGCCCCTCGCGCCCGTCGGCGGCCCGGTCCACCGTGTAGCCCGCCTCCCGCAGGCCCCGCACGAGGTACGAGGCCGTGGTCTCGTCGTCCTCGACGACCAGGATGCGGGCCACCGTCCACCTCAGCGGCCGCTGGGGCCCAGGCGGAACATGGCCCCGATCTCGTCGTGGCCGGCGAGCCGGTGCAGCACCGCCATGCCCGCGTGCCCCACGATGTAGGCCCACACCAGGCTGCCGAAGAACTCGTGCACCTCCTCGGCCGCCTCGGCCAGCCCGTGGGCCAGGAGCCCTTCCTCGCCCAGCCACCACGCGAAGCCGCTCAGCGCCGAGCCCGTGACGGCGAGCAGCCCCAGGCCGTGGACGGCGGCGGCCAGCGGCGCCGCCGGGCGATACTCCGGCAGGCGCAGGCGGGCGAGGGCCGCAAGGTGCCTTCCGGTGTCGGCCGCGAGCTCGCGCAGCCGCGCAGGGGAGAGCCAGGGGAACAGGGCGCCGGGCGGCGTCTCGTCCCGCCGCACCAGCGTCCAGAGCCAGAAGGCCAGCAGGATGCCCAGGGTGACGAGCCCGACGGTCTCGTGGAGCTCGAAGAGCAGGCCTTCCGCCTCGCCTTCCTCGGGCTCCTCCATCACCAGGCTCACCAGGAGCTGGTGCGTGACGGCGAGCGCGAGCAGGGCGTGCAGGGCACGGGTCAGCCAGGAGCGTCGCATCGCAGGATCCCCTTTCTCTCTACTTTCTCTTTCGGCGTGATGCCGTCCCGTCGGCGGCGCAGCCCTCCTAGGCGCGCGGCGCCCCTGCGGACGCCGCGCGCCGGGGCTCGTCAGTCGTCCTCGCGCGGGCGGAGCCAGCGCCGCCGCGCCCGCTCGGGGCCGGTCACCTCGCCCGTGCGGGCGTCGACGTAGACCTCCATCCGCTCGCCGTCGCGCACGAGCTTCACCTCGTAGACGCGGCGGCCGTCCTCGCGCTCCAGCTCCGCCTCGACGGCGCGGCCTCCGAAGGCCTTCTCGGCCGCATCGACCGCGTCCTGAAGGCTGATCATGCCCGCGCGGGGCGCGAGGCGCCGCGCCTCGTCGTCGCGGCTGGCGACCGCTACGCCCGGGATCGCCAGCGCGGTGGCCAGCGCCAGGGCCGTCATCGTCTGCTTTCGCGTGCGCATGTCTCTCACCTCCTTGCCGGTGCGTCACCGGTCTGTTGCGGTGAGTGCAGCATGGCACGCGCGGGCTCTCACGGCGCTTTCACCTCCTGTACGTTTCCGTAAGGTTCGCGCGTCCAGACCTCGGTGCGCCACACGGCGGTCTGTGCGTGGAAGGTGCGGCGCAGGCCGGCCCCGCGCAGCGCCGCCTCCAGCGACGCGGGCGGATGGACGTGGACGCGGAAGGCGGAGCGCACGAGCGCCATCGCCGTGTTGACCAGACGCACGCCGACGCGCACGGCGAGGCGGTCGCGGGGGTAGGTGAGGGCCACGGCGCGCCGGGTCCGGTGCGCCGCCTCGGCCAGCACCCGCACCCCCTCGGGGTGGCAGCAGACCACCTTGTCGAGGACGGCCACGTCCGCCTCGCCGAGCACGTCGGCGAGGGCGAGGTAGTCGCCCACGTGATATTCGGTCCGCTCCCCGAGGCCACGCTCGGCGGCGAGTCGGCGGGCCTCGGCGATCATGCGCGGGGCGAGGTCGACGCCCACGGCCCGCGCCGCTCCGTGCCGCGCCAGCAGGAGCTGGTGCAGATGGCCCACGCCGCAGCCGACCTCGAGCAGCGCCGCGCCCTCGAGGACGCCGGCCGCCTCGAGCCCCGCGACGAGCTGGCGCTGGGTGCGCTCCAGGCGGCCCCGGCGGAAGCGCCAGCGGTAGAGCGGCGCGAAGGCCGAGAAGCAGCGCGCGGCGGCGAGGTCGTGCGGGCAGCAGCAGCTCACGTCCCCAGTCTACGCGCTGCGGCGCCCCGGCCGCGAGGCCGGCCCCGAGAAGGCGAAGGCCCGCGCGGGGCGGGCCTTCGCGGAGCACGGCAGAGGGCTGCGGCCTCAGCTCGCCTCCTCGAAGGCGGGCTCCATGATGAGCTCGGGCCAGTAGACCTTCTCCGGGTCCTTGGCCATCATCTCCTCGGCCTTCCTCTTGGCCTCGCCGTAGGTCATCTCGCCCTCGAGATAGCCCTTCTGGAAGCCGTACTTGAGCTTCCAGGCGACGCGGTAGCCCGGGTCGCTCGAGCGGCGCAGCAGCGTCTCCGCGCGGGGCTTGTACTTTCCGGCCATCGGGTCCTCCTCCCTTGCGGTTTTTCCGGGTCGGATCAATGTCCGACAAAACTAGATAGGGGCACCCGGGGGTTCCTGCATACCTCCCGGATGGGATAGATGGGCGCAAAGGGGCCTGTTAGGATGCGTGGCGATGAGCCGCGAGCAGATCGCCGTCGCCATCATGATCGTCGGGCTCGGGCTGGTGCTGCTCGCCCGCCCCTTGGCCGACGGGCTCGCGAGGCTGTGGGGGCGCCTCGGCATGGAGGTGCCGCCGAGCTACACCCGCCAGTTCCGCTTCGTCGGCGTCGTGGTGACCGCCATCGGCTTCCTGCTCGCCATGGGCTGGCTGGAGAGGCTCTGAGTGGCCCGCTCAGGGGGCGAGCCACTCGCGCACCCAGGCGCCGCCCTCGCGGCGGAAGCGCACGCGGTCGTGGAGGCGGTCGCGCCCCTCGCGCCAGAACTCCATCACCTCCGGGCGCAGGCGGTAGCCCCCCCAGTGCGCGGGCCGCGGCACCTCGCCGCCCTCGAAGCGGCGCGTCGCCTCGGCCATGCGCCGCGTGAGCGTCTCCGGGCCCGCGATGACGGCGCTCTGCTCCGAGGCCCACGCCCCGAGCTGGCGCCCGCGGGGGCGGCTGCGCCAGTAGGCGTCGGACTCCTCGGGCGCGGTGCGCTCGCAGGGGCCCTCGATGCGCACCTGGCGCCCGAGCGGGTCCCACCAGAAGAGCAGGGTGGCCCAGGGGTTGGCCTCGAGCTCGCGGCCCTTGCGGCTGCGGTAGTTGGTGTGGAACACGAAGCCGCGCGCGTCGTGGCTGCTGAGCAGCACGATGCGCGCCGTCGCCCGGCAATCCGCGCCGGCGGTGGCGAGCGCCGCCGCGTGCGGCTTGTCGATGCCGCACCCGCGCGCGGCCGCGTACCAGGCGTCGAACAGCGCCAGCGGGTCCTCGGCCCGCTCCATCGGGTCGTCCGCGAGCGTCATGGCCGCGGAGCATAACCGATGCCCGGCCCGCGGGCACCCGGCGGGGCTATACTGGGGCCAGCATCTGACGCAGACCGCCTTCGGGAGGTGCCGTTATGCGCACTGCCGCTCCTTCCCTGTCCCTGCTCTCCCTCCTCGCGGCGCTCGCCCTCGTGCTCGCCGAGCCGCTCCAGGCCTCCGAGCGCAAGGGCCGCTACTTCGGCGCCAAGGAGACGGAGTACCCCGAGTGGTTCAAGACCAGCTTCCTCGACTTCAAGGAGGACGTGGCCGAGGCGGCGGCCGAGGGACGGCGCGTGATGATCGTCTTTCACCAGAAGGGCTGTCCCTACTGCAACGCGCTCGTCGAGCGCAACTTCGCGCAGAAGGACATCGTCGACTACACGCGCCGCCACTTCGACGCCATCGGCATCAACATGTGGGGCGACCGCGAGGTGACCTGGATCGACGGCAAGGTCTACACCGAGAAGACCTTCGCCGCCATGCTGCGGGTGCAGTTCACCCCCACGATCCTGTTCCTCGACGAGCAGGGCCGAGTGGTGCTGCGCCTCAACGGCTACTGGCCGCCGGAGCGCTTCCGCCTCGCCCTGCGCTACGTCGCCGAGCGCCTCGAGCGCCGCCGGCCCTTCCGCGAGTGGCTCGCCGAGCGCATGCCGCCCGCCTCCAGCGGCCGCCTCATCGCCGAGGATTTCTTCGCGCCGCCGCCCTACGACCTGAGCCCGGCGGGGCGGCCGGCGGGCAGGCCCTTCGCGGTGTTCTTCGAGCAGCGCCACTGCCCGGCGTGCGAGACGCTGCACCGCAAGGTGCTGCCGGACCCGAGCGTGCGCGAGGCGCTCCGCCCCTTCCACGTGGTCCAGCTCGACATGTGGTCCGACACGCCGGTGGTCACGCCCGAGGGGCGGCGCACGACGGCGCGCGAGTGGGCGAAGGCGCTCGACGTCAAGTACGCGCCCACCATCGTCGTCTTCGCGCCGGACGGGCGCGAGGTGATCCGCTCCGAGGCCTTCTTCAAGGTCTTCCACACGGGCGGGCTGTTCGAGTACGTCGCGAGCGGCGCCTGGCGCGAGCAGCCGAGCTTCCAGCGCTTCCTGCAGGCGCGCGCCGAGCGCTGGCGCGAGCAGGGGCGCGACGTGGACATCTGGCGCTACGCCGACGAGCCCGTGGGCGCCGGCGGCTGAGACGGCCTCAGCCCGCCTGGGACTGGATGTAGTTCTCGAGGCCCATCTTTTCGATCAGCTCGAGCTGGGTCTCGAGCCAGTCGATGTGCTCTTCGGTGTCCTCGAGGATGCGCTCGAGGATCTCGCGCGAGACGTAGTCGCGCTTGTCCTCCAGGAAGGCGATGCCCTCCACCAGCGACTCCCGCGCCTGGCGCTCGACGCCGAGGTCCGCCTCCAGGCACTCGCGCACGTCCTCGCCGACGAGGATCTTGCCGAGCTGCTGCAGGTTCGGCAGCCCCTCCAGGAAAAGGATGCGCTGGATGAGGCGGTCGGCGTGGCCCATCTCCTCGACGGACTCCTTGTACTCGTGCTCGCCGAGGCGCTTGAGCCCCCAGTTGTCGTACATGCGCGCGTGCAGGAAGTACTGGTTGATGGCGGTGAGCTCGAGCGTGAGCTGGCGGTTGAGCACCTCGATGACGGCGGGGTCGGCCTTCATGGGGCGTGCGCTCCTCGTCTGCGGGTGGACGGCAGCTAGCTTGGGGGCAGGGGGGTGCGGAGGCAAGAGGCCCGGGGCGGTCAGGCCGCCGCGGGGGCCGCGAGCGGCGCCGCGGTCCCGCCGGACGCCTCGCGCACGGCCTCGGCGAGGACGTCGCGCGCGCAGGGGACGCAGCGCCCGCAGCAGGTGCCGAGGCCGGTCTCGCGGCGCAGGTCTGCCAGGGAGCGGACGCGGCCCTCCGCCGCCAGGGCGCGGATGCGGCGGTCGCTCACGGCCTTGCAGACGCACACGTACACGGCATCGCCTCCTCGGGACGACATTTGAACGCAAATGAGAATGCGTGTCAACAGCATTCGCGGCCCGTTCGGAGGCGGCGGAACGCGCGGGTGAGCAACCCCCAGGCACCGAAAGCGCAGCACGTGCCCTCGGGCGCTCCAAAAAAGAAGCCCCCGTGTGGACGGGGGCTTCTCTGTTCGCCGATGGAGTCCGCCGCTACTACCGGGCTGTGCGCCGACGCCGCACGCCAAGCAGGGCGAAACCCGCCCCGACCAGCGCCAGCGTCGCGGGCTCGGGGGTGGGCTCCGGCTCGACGACGCTCGCCTCCTGGACGTTCAGCACGTCGAACGCCCAGAAGTTCGTCCGGTTCGTGAACACCGGCGTGGCCGAGACGTCACAGAACTGTCCCTGGGTGCACTCGGTGTTGGTCGCGGTGAAGTTTCCTTCGCCGGAGCGGGTGAAGCCGTCGGCCAGGGTGGGGCCGTTAGCGAAGTTGTCGTACTGCATCACCGCCACGGTGTAGGTGCCAGGATCCAGCAGGCTGGACAGGCAGGTGTCCCAGGTCGCACCTGTGTGCGGATCGGCATTGCCCGCGTCGATTCCCGGGACCAGCGCCTCGGCGCCCGAGAAGCACGAAGAGTCGCCGTCGTCGTTCTGGTCGATGAGGTTCCCAGCCGCGTCGAACAAGGCGAGGATGGTATCGAAGCCCCCGGGGAGCACCACGTTGCCGTCAGCCTGCACGCCGCCGCCATACCCGTAGGAGACCAGGTAGACGGTGCTGCTGCCGTCGGTCGTGAAGTTGAAGAGCTGCACCTCGTCGTCCTGCGCGAACGTTCCCGTGAAAGACACGTTGACGGCCGCGGCGTGCGTGACCGTTGCCGCCGCCAGGAGGAGTCCAAGCCCCGAGACGAACCGAATGCTGCGGTTGTTGAGCATTTTTGATTCCCCTGTTTGGTCGTTCGTTTCTCGATAATTCATTCCTTTCCAGAATTGGTGCACGAATCGTGCCACTGACGTAAGGCGTTGCTTGCGCAGGGGAAGTCTTCGCAGGCCGCGCCGGGTCGGGCCGCGGGTGTAAAGAATCCTGACAGCCGATCGGCGGGCTGATGCGCCACCGAAGCTCACGTGTGCGCGCGCGGCTCGAGGGCGAGGACGTGCTCGGCGAGCGCCGTGAGCCCCCGCTCGCGCAGGTTGGGGCTCTCGGCGAGGGCATCGACGGTTGCGAGCGGCCGCACGCGCCAGTGCCGGCCGTAGAGCCGCTCGACCTCTGCCGGCGGCACGGAGAAGGGCGGGCCCTCCATCTCCCCCTCGGGGTACTCCATGGTCACCAGCAGGATGCGGGCGTGCGGGGCGAGGCGCGCCAGATGCGCCACGTAGCGCGGGCGCATGGCCGCGGGCAGCGCCACGAGCGCGGCCCGGTCGTAGACCGCCGCCACGGGCCCCAGGTCGCCGGGCTCGAGGGCGAAGTAGTCGCCGAGCAGCAGCGTGTGACCCCGCCTGCGGCGTGGCGCTCGTGGGCGCGGCCGCGGCGCACCGCGGGCTCCAGGCCGTGCTCGGCGAAGAAGTCGCGCACCGCGACCGGGCTGAGCTCGACGCCCACCACCGGGTGGCCGCGGCCGGCGAGCCAGGCCATGTCGCGGCTCTTGCCGCACAGGGGCACGAAGACCGTGCCGCCCTCCGGGACACCGAGGGCGTCCCAGTGGGCGACGAGCAGCGGGTTGACCTCCTCGCGGTGGAAGCCGGTCTGTCCGGCCTCCCAGCGAGCGAGCCAGAACTCGGGTTCCATCGCGGCCCTCCCTACCGTCCGTCCCGCCGCGCAAGGCTACACGACGGCGCCGCCCTACAATAGGTGGCCCTGAAAGGTGTGGCTTTCAGGGCCACCTCCGCGGCCAGGGACGGCCGCGGAACGGCGCACGCACAAGGAAGTGCGTGACCACACGCGGGAAATCGAAATGGGCGCGAAGCACCTCAGCGCTGACCGATCCGCCGCGCGGATCGGTCAGTGTCTCCCGGCCGGCATGGAGCTCGTCGACACCCACTGCCACCTGGATGTGGAGGACTTCGACCCCGATCGCGAGGCGGTGATCGCGCGCGCGCGCGCCGCGGGCGTGACGTGCATGGTGGTGCCCGCCATCGGGCGCTGGAACTGGGAGGCGGTGCTCGCGCTGTGCGCGCGCGAGCCGGGCCTGCATCCGGCCCTCGGCCTGCATCCCGTCTACGCGGAGCGCCACGCCGACGACGACGTGGCCGCGCTCGAGCGGGCGCTGGCCGAGCGCCGCCCGCTCGCCGTGGGCGAGATCGGCCTCGACTTCTACATCCGCGACGCCGACCGCGCGCGCCAGCAGCGCCTCTTCGAGGCGCAGCTCGCCTGCGCCCGCGACGCGGGGCTGCCCGTGATCCTGCACGTCCGCAAGGCGCATGATGCCGTCCTCGCCGTCCTGCGCCGCATCCGCGTGCGCGGCGGGATCGCCCACGCCTTCAACGGGATCCTGGACCAGGCCCGGCGCTACCTGGACCTCGGCTTCCGGCTCGGCTTCGGCGGCATGGTGGCCTACGAGCGCTCGCGCAGGCTGCGGGCGCTCGCCGCCGCGCTCCCGGCCGAGGCCATCGTCCTCGAGACCGACGCGCCGGACCTGCCGGGCCCGCGCCACCGCGGCGAGCGCAACAGCCCGGAATACCTGCCGGAATACCTCGAGGCCCTGGCGGAGCTGCGCGGCGAGGCGCCGGCCGCGCTCGCCGCCCGCACCACCGCCAACGCGCGCGAGGCCCTCGGCCTCCCCTGAGGCATGCAGATGAGCGGCTCCGTCAGTAAGCCCGAGCCCTTCATCCCGCCCGCCCCGGCCGACGGCTGGGGCCGGCGCTTCGGCGCGCTCGCGCGCCTCTACGGCGAGGCGGCCGTGCCCGTGCTGCGGGGGCTGCACGTGTGCGTTGTGGGCCTCGGCGGGGTGGGCTGCTGGACGGCCGAGGCGCTCGCCCGCAGCGGCGTGGGCGCCCTCACCCTGATCGACGGCGACACCGTCTGCGAGACCAACGCCAACCGCCAGCTCCACGCCCTGGCGGGCACGATCGGCCGGCCCAAGGCCGAGGTCATGGCCGAGCGCATCGCCGCCATCCACCCGGACTGCCGCCTCACGCCCGTCGCGGAGTACCTCACCGACGCCAGCCTCGAGACCCTCGTCGACCCGGCGCGCGGCTACGGCTGCGTGGTGGACGCCATCGACTCCATCCGCTTCAAGGCCGCGCTCATCGCCCGCTGCCGCAGGCTGAAGATCCCGATCGTCACCACCGGCGCCGCCGGCGGGCTCACGGATCCCACGCGCGTCGAGGTGCGCGACCTCAGCCGCACGCGCAACGACCCGCTCGCCGCCAAGGTGCGCGCGCGGCTGCGCGCGCGCCACGGCTTCAGCCGCAACCCCAGGCGCTCCTTCGGCGTGCCCTGCGTGCACTCCACCGAGCAGCAGCGCTACCCGCGCCCCGACGGCACGGTGGGCTACGAGAAGCCGGGCGTGTGCGGGGTCTCCCTCGACTGCCGCGCGGGCTACGGCTCGGCCGCCTTCGTCACGGCCGTCTTCGGCATGGCCGCGGCGGCCGAGGTCGTCAACCGCGCACTGCGCCGCGCCCTCGGCCGCGCGCCATGA
This sequence comes from Gammaproteobacteria bacterium, assembly GCA_015494165.1. Taxonomy (GTDB): domain Bacteria; phylum Pseudomonadota; class Gammaproteobacteria; order S144-34; family S144-34; genus S144-34. The sequence goes on from WGBS01000218.1 coordinate 16,617, forward strand.
CCGCGCCGCTCCGGATCCGGGTGTTGCCGCTCCCCGACGGCAGCCTGCCCCCGCGCATCGCGGGCAAGTTTCTGCAGGTGCGGCTGGACGGCGAGGAGTGGCTCGTCTTCGCTCCGCGCGAGCGCCACCGTTTTCACAATCAGCTCCTCGCCGAGCTGCTCGTGGAGCGCGGCACGCCCTATCGCTGGGAGGGCGGTGGCACCGTCCTCGCATTCGAGGACGAGGGCGTCGAGGTCGTCGGCGGCGGCCGCTTCGAGGCGGACACCGAAGCCCGGACCCTCGTGCTCTGGGACGAGTCCGCCGCTTACGGCCGCTTCGACGCCGAGGGTCTCGCCGAACGGATCGCAGCCGCCACCCATCCCTGGTCACGGCTGCATGTCACCATCCGCTGACGCGATAGCCCGGGGCACCGCAGCCCGCCGTGCGCGGGATCTCAGGCCTCGAGCCAGCGGGTGGGGGGCTCAAGCAGGAAGTCCTCCAGCGGGATGCCCTCGCCGCCCACCAGCAGCGGGCGCGCGTCTGGGTGGAGGGCCAGGAAGGCATCGATCCCGGAGCGCGCGCCCGCCGCGTGGCCGGCCTTGACCTCGATGGCCAGAAGCCTCCCGCGGTGCTCCAGCACGAAGTCCACCTCCCGCCCGCGCTCGCGCCAGTACCGCACCGCGAAGCCCGTCTCGAGCGCGCCGTTGAGGAGGTGCGCGCCGACGGCGGACTCGACCAGCCGGCCGCGCAGCGCCGGCTCGCGGGCGACGTCCTCCGGGCGCAGGTCCAGGGTCGCGGTCATCAGCGCTGTGTTGTAGACCTGCAGCTTGGGGCTCGAGGCGCGGCGCCGCGCATGGTGGCCTGCGTGCTTCTGCAGGCCCGCGGCCATCCCGGCCGCCTCCAGCAGGTCCAGGTAGTGCGCGAGCGTGGTCGTGTTGCCCGCGTCCTGGAGCTGGCCGAGCATCTTGTTGAACGAGAGGATCTGCCCCGAGTGGCGGCAGCACAGCTCGAACAGCCGGCGCAGGAGCGCGGGCTTGCGCACCGGCTCGAGCAGGAGGATGTCCCGCGCGACCGTGGTCTCGATGAGGGCGTCGCGGACGTAGCGGGCCCAGCGGTCGGGCTCCCGGGCCAGGGCCGCCGCCCCCGGGTAGCCACCGAAGTGGAGGTAGGCCTCGAGCGTGAAGCCAAAGGCCTCGCGCATCTCGCGGTAGCTCCAGTGAGGCAGGCGGATGGTCTCGAAGCGGCCGGCGAGGCTCTCCGTCAGCCCGTGCCGGACCAGGAGCGGCGCCGAGCCGAGCAGGACCACGCGCACGTCACGGCCGGCGGCCGAGTCCTCGTCCCATAGCCGCTTCACGCGTTCGGCCCAGCCCTGGACCTTCTGCACCTCGTCGAGGGCCAGCACCGCCGTCCCGTGGCGGGCCGCCGCGTGGCGCGCGGCCTCCCACTGCTGGGCGAGCCAGCCCGGCCCGCGCAGCGTGGGTTCGTCCGCGCTCGCGTGGATCGTGGGCAGCCCGAGCGCCGCGGTCACCTGGCGGACCAGCGTCGTCTTGCCCACCTGCCGGGGGCCTGCGACCACCTGGATGAAGCGGCGTGGCTCGCGCAGGCGGCGCTCCAGGACCGCAGCCTGGGGCCTGCGGTACGGATTGCTCATCGTATTGAGTATATTTGCTCAATGTATTGAGCAAATCAACGCAGCGGCTCCCCTGGCTCGCTGGCGTCGGCGTCGCCGGGGAGGGGCACGCCGGCGGCGCGCAGGCGCCCGAGGGTGCGGCGCACGGCCTCGCCGCCGCGGGCGAGGAGGACCGGCCGCAGGGCGGCGCGGAGCGCCGCCTGCGCCGCCGCCCGGCCCGCGAGCCCGGCCGCCGAGGCGGCCTCGGCCCACGGGCGGCCCTGGAGCACCTTGGCGACGAGGAGGGTGCGCGCCCCCGCGTCGAGACCGCCCGCGAGCGCGGGGTCGGCGAGCGCCGCCGCGGCGAGCGGGCGCAGGGCGTCGAGGCACTCCTCGTAGCCGCGGTGGCCGAAGGCGAAGGCGGCGGGCTGCTCCCAGCCGGCCGCCGCCACCGCCTCCCAGTCCGCGGGTCCGCCGGCGAGGAGCGCCGCCGCGAGCTCCGGCTCCAGGCCGCGCAGGGGGTCGGCGAGCTGCGCCGGGAGCCGGCGCAGGAAGGCCGCGCGCGCCTCGCGCGCCAGGACCTCGCCCGCGGGCCCTAGCGGGCGCAGCATCAGCACGGCGTGCGCGCCGCTCGCCGTCCCGCGGCGCACGCCCACGCGCACCGGCACGAAGCCCGCCCGGCGCCAGAAGGCGACGAGCTCCGGGCTGGCGCCGAAGGCGGTGCCGGCGAGCTCGAGGCCGCGGGCCGCGGCGTCGGCGGCCACCGCCTCGACGAGCCGCAGCCCCAGGCCTCGCCGGCGCACGGCCGGGTGGACGGCGATGCGCATGATGCGCGCGCAGCGGAGCCGCGCCCCCGCCTCGAGGCCCAGGTGCACGGCGAGCGACTCCGGCACCAGGTGCCCGTGGGGACGTCTGACCCCGGCCCAGATGCGCCGCGCCGCGGCCTCGTCGAAGCCGCCCTCGTCCGCCACCAGCGCGGTGGCGACGACGGTGCCGCCCGCCCCGGCGGTCCACACCGCGAGGTTGGGCCCGTCGAGGAGGCAGCGCAGGTCGAAAGGCCGGGTGCGGTAGTGGGCCTGCACCAGCAGGCCGAAGAGCTGGGCGAGCCGGGGCTCGTCGGCGGCGAGCGCCTCGCGGTCCTCGCGCGCCGGCCGAGCCCGCGCGGCGGCGGCCGCCGCCGCCTCCGCCGGCGCGGGCTCGGCGTCGAGCAGCAGGGCGCGGAAGACCAGCGCCTCGACGGGGTCGCCCGGGGCCCAGCGCACCGGGGTCTCCAGGCGCACGCGGTGCACGCCGCGGCTGCGGGCCTCGAGCAGCGGCCCGAAGCGCAGGTCGAAGCCGCGGCCGGTGCCCTCGTAGCCGTGCACGGTTGTGGCGAAAGCGAGCCGCGCGTGGCGCTCGAGCAGGCGCGCGAGCAGGGGGGCGGGGATGGCGGCGGCCTCGTCCACCAGCACCAGCCGCGCCTCCGTCCCCTCGCGGGCGAGGCGGTCCGGGGG
>WGBS01000219.1 GCA_015494165.1 Gammaproteobacteria bacterium
ACGCTCAGCACCTCGCCGGCGGCGTCGCCCGCGAGCGGCGGGCGCACCGGCTCGGCGCCCACCGCCAGCACGAGCCGGCCGTAGTCGAGCCCGCGCCCGTCCTCGAGCACCACCTTCCGCGCGGCGCGGTCGATGCGGGCGACGGGCGCGTGCGTGAGGATGGTGGCGTCGAGCTGCGCCGCCATCTCCTCGGCACCGGCCAGCGGGATCTCGTCCGGCGTCTTGCCGCGCGCGAGCGCCACCGACAGGTCCGGCTTGGAGTAGAAGCGCCCGTCGTCGCGCGTGACCAGCGTCAGCGCCAGCCCCTTGCCGGCCTCGAGGCGGCGGAGCTCGCGGGCGGTGTTGTAGCCCCCGAGCCCCGTGCCCACGATCACGATCGGCTCGCGCGCCATCCTCAGCTCTCCGCCGTGATCTCGACCATCTCGAAGTCGGCCTTGGCGACGCCGCAGTCGGGGCAGGCCCAGTCGTCCGGGATGTCCTCCCAGCGCGTGCCGGGCGCGATGCCCTCCTCGGGCAGGCCCGCGGCCTCGTCGTAGACGAAGCCGCAGACGATGCACTGCCAGCGCCGGTAGCCCTCGTTCGCCTTCTCGCTCATCTTCCTCTCTCCTCTGCCATACCGTTGGTTCGAAAACTCTGATCAATCCGCTACGCGGATTGATCAGCGCTAAGGTGCTTCGCAGCCGTTTTGATTTCTCCCTGTATCGTCACGCACTTCCATGTGCATGGGCCATGCCGCGGCCGTCCCTGGCCGCGGGGAAGCCCTGAAAAATCGAATTTTTCAGGGCTTCCTTTCGGATGCCGCGCGCTCAGGCGCCCGCCACGCGAGACAGCGCCTCCTCGTAGCGGCGCGCGTGGCGCTCCTCGACCCGCGTCAGGGCCGCGAAGCGCTTGGCCGCCTTCTCGAGCGTGGCGCGGAAGCGCTCGGCGTGCTCCTTCGACTCCGCGATCTGCTCGTCGAACTCGCGCGCCGCGGCCTCCTCGCCCTCGGCCTCGGCCATGTGGCGGAAGCGCGGGTACATGTCGGTGTACTCGTGCGTCTCGCCCTCGATGGCGAGCTCGAGGCAGCGCGCCGGGTCGAGGCGGCCGGCCGGGAGCAGCAGGTCGAGGTGCCCGAAGGCGTGCTGCATCTCCTGCGCGGCCGTCTCCTCGAACACGCGCGCGCTCTCCTCGTCGCCCTGCGCGCGGCAGACGCGCGCGAACCACAGGTACTTCACGTGCGCCATGCACTCGCCCGCGAAGGCGGACTCCAGGTTGCGGATGGTCTGGCTGGCGTTCTCGGTCTTCATCGTGTGCCTCCTCGTGTGTCTCGTGCATCCACGGGGCACACGATAGGAGCGCAGGCGCGATAGGTCCAATGAAACGTTTCTAGATCGTCGATAGATAGCGACAATCATCGCGCGCTCGCGACGGCGCGCGCGCAGGCGGGCGCCGCGGCGCGCGCGGCCTCGGCGAGCGCCGTCACCGCCTCGGGGCGCGGGAAGCTCTCGCGCCAGGCGAGCGCCACGCGCCGCGCCGGCACCGGGCGCGCGAAGGGGCGCACGGCCACCAGGCGCCGCTCGCCGGCCAGGAACTCGGCGGCGCCGCACGGCAGCACGGTGATGCCGGCGCCCGAGGCGACCATGTGGCGGATGGTCTCGAGCGAGGCGCCCTCCAGGCTGCGGGCGAGCGAGCCCGGCTCGGCGGTGCGCCCGCAGTCCGGGCACAGCGCGAGCACCTGGTCGCGGAAGCAGTGCCCGGGGCCGAGCAGCAGCAGCTCCTCGCCCGCGAGCTCGGCGGCGCGCACGCTGCGCCGCCGCGCCCAGCGGTGGCCGGCGGGCACGGCCACCACGAAGGGCTCCTCGTAGAGCGTGGCGGTGGCCACGCCGGGCTGGGAGAAGGGCTCGGAGATCACGATGGCATCCAGCGCCCCCTCGCGCAGGCGCTCGGCGAGCGTGGCGGTGTAGCCCTCCTCGAGCAGCAGCGGCATGCGCGGGGCGCGCCGGCGCAGCGCCGGGATGAGGCGCGGCATCAGGTAGGGGCCGATGGTGAAGATGGCGCCCACGCGCAGCGGCCCGGCCAGCGGATCGCGGCCGGCCTCGGCCTCGGCGCGCAGGCGCTCGACCTCCTCGAGGATGCGCTGGGCGCGCGCGACCACGCGCTCGCCGACGGCGGTCGGCGCGACCTCGCCCGGGCGGCGCTCGAACAGGCGCACGCCGAGCTCCTCCTCCAGCTTGCGCACGCCGACGCTCAGGGTCGGCTGCGTGACGAAGCAGGCCTCGGCGGCGCGGCCGAAGTGGCGCTCGCGGGCGAGGGCGACGATGTAGCGCAGCTCCGTGAGGTTCACGGCGGGCTCCGGCTTGCGGCGGCCTCGGCGGGCCATGATACGCTCGCCGGGCCATGCGTGGACTCCGCGCCAGGCTCGCCGCGCTGCTCGCCGCCTGCCTGCTCGCGCCCGCCGCCTTCGCGCCCGCCGAGGAGCTCTCGGTGCGCGTCGCGCCCGACACCGAGGTGCCGGTTGAGCGCCACCCGGGCCGGCCGGGCGACGGGCGGCTCTATCTGTGGCTGCCGAGCGAGCGCGGCCTGCCGGAGGGCGTGCACGCCGCCGCCGCGGCGCTCGCGCGGCGCGGGCCGGAGGTGTGGGTCGCGGACCTCCTCGCGGCGCGCTTCCTCCCGCTCGGCTCGAGCGGGCTGCGCCAGGTGCCGGCCACGGACGTGAAGGCGCTCGTCGAGGCGGCGCTCGCGCGCGGCGCGCGCCACGTGCTGCTGGTGGCCTCGGGCGAGGGCGCGGCGCTCGCGCTCGCCGGGGCGCGCCTGTGGCAGCTCGCCCACCCGGGCGACGCGCGCCTCGCCGGCGCCCTGCTGCTGCACCCCAACCTCTACGTGGAGACGCCCGAGCCGGGCGCCGAGGCGCGCTACCTGCCGGTGGCCCGGGCCACCGATCTCGGCATCGTGGTCATACAGCCAACGCTCTCGCCCTGGTGGTGGCGGCTGGATGCGCTGGTGGGGCATCTGGAGGCGGGCGGCAGCACGGTGTGGGGCTGGGCGCTGCCGGGCGTGCGCGACCGCTTCCATTTCCGGCCGGACGCCAACGCCCGCGAGCGCCGCGCGGCGGCGCTGCTCCCGGCGATGCTGGATGCCGCCGGCCGGCTGCTCGTCGCCACGGCGCGCCCGCGCCGCCCGCCGCCGCTCGCCGCCGACGCCGCCGCGCCGCCGCCCTCGCGCGCGGGGCGCATGCTGCGCCCCTACCGCGGCGACCCGCAGCCGCCGCCCCTCGACCTGCCCCTGCTCGGCGGCGGGCGGCGCTCGCTCGCGGACGTGCGCGGCCGCGTGGTGCTCGTGAACTTCTGGGCCTCCTGGTGCCCGCCGTGCGTGCACGAGATGCCCTCCATGGAGCGGCTCTACCGGCGCCTCGCGGGCCGCCCCTTCGAGATCCTGGCCGTCAACATGGCCGAGGACGAGGCGACCGTGCGGCGCTTCCTCGCCGAGAAGGTGCGGGTGAGCTTCCCCATCCTGCTGGACCGCGACGGGGCGGCGCTGCGGCGCTGGAAGGTCTTCGCCTTCCCGACGAGCTACCTGCTCGATGCGCGCGGGCGCATCCGCTACGCCGTCTACGGCGCCATCGACTGGGACGGCCCCGAGGCCCTGCGCGCCATCGGCGCGCTGCTGGACGAGGCCCGGGAGGACAGCACGCGGCGCTAGAATGGGCGGCATGGGCGCGAAAACCCATGAGGCGGTTCGCGGGCGGCTTGCGGAGACGGTCGTCGCGACGCTCCGTGAGGCCGTGCCGGGCCTGCGGGCCGTGTACCTGTTCGGCTCGCAGGCGCGGGGCGAGGCCACCGCCGGGAGCGACGTGGATGTGGCGGTTCTCGCGGAGCGGCCCCTGGGTGCCCGTCCGTGCTGGGAGGCGGCGCAGGCGCTCGCGGCCCGGCTGGATCGGGACGTGGACCTGGTGGACCTGGCCGGGGCGAGCCCCGTTCTCTGGATGCAGGTGCTGGCGCGCGGGCGGCGCCTCTGGCCGCCGGCCGGGTCGGACACCG
>WGBS01000220.1 GCA_015494165.1 Gammaproteobacteria bacterium
ATGGTGGGGCCCTCGCCCTCCACGCCCGGCAGGCGGCGCCGCTCCACCGGCCCCAGGCCCTCGAGCTTCTCGGTGTTGACCACGGCGTTCGCCTCGTCGAGCGGCACCGCCGAGCCCGTGTAGCCGGTGCCGCTCGACGAGGCGAACGCCGTGGTCAACACCGAGAAGCTCGAGGGCCTGGGGCCGGTGGAGCGGCGCCGCCTGCCGGGCGTGGAGGGCGAGGTCCCCACCATCCGCGCCGAGGCCGGCGTCGTCACGCGCCGCGTGGCCGAGGCCGCCGAGCGTGCCGGCTACGTCTTCGCCGTGGATCCCACCTCGCAGGACGCCTGCACCATCGGCGGCAACATCGCCATGAACGCCGGCGGCAAGAAGGCGGTGCTCTGGGGCACCACCCTCGACAACCTCGCGAGCTGGCGCATGGTCACCCCCGAGGGGGAGTGGCTCGAGGTCGAGCGCGTGGGCCACAACCTGGGCCGCATCCACGACCAGCCCGAGGTGCGCTTCCGCATCCGGCGCTACGGCCCCGACGGGCGCACGCCGCGCGGCGAGCCCGAGGAGATCCGCGTGCCGGGCGCGGCGCTGCGCAAGACGGGCCTCGGCAAGGACGTCACGGACAAGTTCCTCGCCGGCATCCCGGGGGTTCAGAAGGAAGGCTGCGACGGCCTCGTCACCTCGGCCGTCTTCGTGCTGCACCGCATGCCGGCGCACACCCGCACCGTGTGCCTGGAGTTCTTCGGCGCCGACCTGCGGCCCGCGGTGGAGGCCATCGTCGCGGTCAAGCGCCACGTGGAGGAGCGTCCGGACGTGGTGCTCTCGGGGCTCGAGCACCTCGACGAGCGCTACCTGCGCGCGGTGGGCTACGCCACCAAGGCCCCGCGGCGCGAGCTCCCCCGCATGGTGCTGCTCGCCGACGTCTCGGGCGACGACGAGCGCGCCGTGGCCGAGGCCGCCTCCGAGGTGGTGCGCATCGCCAACGCGCGCGAGGGCGAGGGCTTCGTCGCCGCGAGCCCCGAGGCCCGCCGTCGCTTCTGGGCCGACCGCGCGCGCACCGCCGCCATCGCCTCCCACACCAACGCCTTCAAGATCAACGAGGACGTGGTGATCCCGCTCGAGCGCCTCGCCGACTACACGGAGGGGATCGAGCGCATCAACGTCGAGCACTCCATCGCCAACAAGCTGCGCATCGTGGAGGCGGTGGAGGCCTTCCTCGCCGGCCCCGTCGCGGAGGCCCTGCGCGAGGGGCGCGACTACGAGGCCTCGCGCGAGCTCGACGCCATCCTCGAGGCCAAGCGCGAGGCGGCACGCGAGGTGCTGGCACGCGCGCGCGCCCGCTGGGAGGCGCTGCTCGAGCACATGGACGAGCCTGCCGCGGCCCACCCCGAGCTCCTCGACGAGGCCGCGCGCGCCGCCCTGCGCCCGGGCGACACGCTGGCCGCGCTGCTGCTGCGGCGCGCGCTGCGCGTGTCCTACCGGCGCGAGGTGCGCCGCCCGCTGGAGGAGATCTTCGCCGGCGAGGCCTTCGCCCCCGTGCGCCGGCGCCTCGACGCCATCCACGCAGAGATCCGCGCGAGCCGCCTGTTCGTGGCCCTGCACATGCACGCCGGCGACGGCAACGTCCACACCAACATCCCGGTGCACTCGAGCGACTACCGCATGCTGCGGGAGGCCGAGCGCGTGGTCGACCGCGTCATGGCGCTCGCGCGCGCGCTCGGCGGCGTCATCTCCGGCGAGCACGGCATCGGCATCACCAAGCTCCAGTACCTGGAGCCGGAGGCCGTCGAGGCCTTCGCCGCCTACAAGCGCCGGGTCGACCCCGAGGGCCGCTTCAACCGCGGAAAGCTCCTGCCGGGCGGGGGGCTGGAGCGCGCCTACACCCCCTCGCTGCGCCTGGTGCAGCAGGAGGCCCTGATCCTCGAGGAGAGCGCCCTCGGCGCCCTAAACGACGACATCCGCCACTGCCTGCGCTGCGGCAAGTGCAAGCCCGTGTGCAACACCCACGTGCCGCGCGCCAACCTCCTCTACTCGCCGCGCAACAAGATCCTCGCCGCCGGCATGCTCATCGAGGCCTTCCTCTACGAGGAGCAGACCCGCCGCGGCATCGCCGTGCGCCACTTCGACGAGCTCGCGGACGTGGCCGACCATTGCACCGTCTGCCGCAAGTGCGCCGAGCCCTGCCCGGTGGACATCGACTTCGGCGAGGTGACAATGCGCATTCGCCGCATCCTGCGCGAGCGCGCCGGCCGCCGCGGGGGGCTCGCGGCGCGCGCGGCCATGGCCTTCCTCGACGCCACCGACCCGCGCGCGATCCACGCCGGGCGCGCGCTGCTCGCGCGCGCGGGCTTCGCCGCCCAGCGCGCCGCCCACGGGGCGGCGCGCCGCCTCGGCCTCGTCGGCCCGCGCGCCGAGCGCCGCCCGCCGGCGCCGACCACGGGCCGCCCGCGGCCCGCCGCCCAGGTGCTGCACTTCGTGCGCCGGCCGGTGGAGGCGGCCGTCCCGCCGCGCACCATGCGCCAGGCGCTCGGGCTCGGGCGCGAGCGCGACGTGGTGCCCATCGTGCGCGATCCCGCCCGCGCCGGCGACGGCACCGAGGCCGTGCTCTATTTCCCGGGCTGCGGCTCCGAGCGGCTCTTCAGCCAGGTGGGGCTCGCGACGCTTGCCATGCTGTGGGAGACGGGCGCGCGCACGGTGCTGCCGCCGGGCTACCTCTGCTGCGGCTATCCGCAGCGCGCGGCCGGCGACGAGGCGCGCGCGCGCCGCATGATCACCGAGAACCGCGTGCTGCTCCACCGCATGGCGAGCGGCCTCGCCTGGCTCGACGTGCGTGCGGTGATCGTCTCCTGCGGCACCTGCCTGGACCAGCTCCTCGCCTACGAGCTCGGCCAGATCTTCCCCGGCAGCCGCCTGCAGGACATCCACGAGTACCTGCTCGAGCGCGGCGTGCGCATGGAGACCCCGCCGCGGCGGCGCTACGTCTTCCACGACCCCTGCCACAGCCCCCTGCGCGAGTACGGCGCCGAGGCGGTGGCAGCGGGGCTCACGGGGCGGGGGGTGCCGCTGAGCGGGCGCTGCTGCGGCGAGGCCGGCACCTTCGCGGTCTCGCGGCCGGATGTCGCCGCCCAAGTGCGTTTCCGCAAGGCCGAGTCGCTGCGCGAGGCGCTGGCGGCGGCGCAGGGGGAGGGCCCGGCCAAGGTCCTCACGGCCTGCCCGGCCTGCCTGCAGGGGCTGTCGCGCTACCGGCCCGACACGGGCCTCGAGGCGGAGTACCTCGTGGTCGAGCTCGCCCGCGAGCGGCTCGGGCCCGACTGGGAGCGGCGCTTCCTGGAGCGCGTGCAGCGCGGCGGCATCGAGCGCGTCATCCTTTGACCAGCCTTCCGATATCGGATATCAGTAACTGGAAGCTGACAGCTGACAGCTGACACCTGGACATGGGCGACGTGGGGCGCTTCCTGGTCATTCTCGGGCTGGTGCTGGTCGTCATGGGCCTGCTGCTGCCCTTCCTGGGCAAGCTGGGGCTCGGGCGCCTGCCGGGCGACATCGTCATCGAGCGCGACGGCTTCCGGCTCTACATCCCCCTGATGACCTCGCTCCTGGTGAGCCTGGTCCTCACCCTAGTCCTCTGGCTCATCAATCGTTGACCCGGGTCGCAGCGTTGGTCCACGGCCGACGGTGCGCCGTGACCCGCAACCCGTCTCCCGTGCACTCCCGCGAAGCGGGCGCGGCAGTGGCGGGAGTCGGGCTTCGGGAGACGAGGGTCGGTGCGCCCTTCGGCGCGGTCTTTTGATACTTCCCGTC
>WGBS01000221.1 GCA_015494165.1 Gammaproteobacteria bacterium
CGCCGACGCAGTCAAGGTCGGCATCGGGCCGGGCTCGATCTGCACCACGCGCGTGGTGGCGGGCGTCGGCGCCGGCCTCGACCAGCGCCTTCGCCGCCTCGCCGGTGGCGATGTTGCCGCCCACCACCTGGACGTCCGGGTAGTGCTCCTTGACCCAGCGCACCCGGTCGAGCACGCCCTGCGAGTGGCCGTGGGCGGTGTCCACCACGATCACGTCCACGCCCGCCTCCACCAGCGCCGCGACGCGCTCGTCGGTCCCCGCGCCGACGCCCACGGCCGCGCCCACGCGCAGCCGCCCCTGGTCGTCCTTGCAGGCGTTGGGATAGTCCTTGGCCTTCTGGATGTCCTTCACGGTGATCATGCCGCGCAGGCGGAAGGCCTCGTCCACCACCAGCACCTTCTCGATGCGGTGCTTGTGCAGGAGCGCGATCACCTCCTCGCGCTCGGCCCCCTCGCGCACCGTGACGAGGCGTTCCTTCGGCGTCATGATCTCCGAGACCGGGGCGTCGAGGCGCGTCTCGAAGCGCAGGTCGCGGCTGGTGACGATGCCGACGAGCTCGTCGCCGTCGCGCACCACGGGCACGCCCGAGATGCTGTTCGCGCGCGTGATCTCGAGCACCTCGCGCACGGTGGTCTCGGGACGCACGGTGATCGGGTCCTTGATCACGCCGCTCTCGAACTTCTTCACCATGCGCACCTGGCGCGCCTGCTCCTCCACGGTCATGTTCTTGTGGATGATGCCAATGCCGCCCTCCTGGGCCAGCGCGATGGCCAGCCGCGCCTCGGTGACGGTGTCCATCGCCGCCGAGACGAGCGGGATGTTGAGCGCGATGGCGCGCGTCAGCCGCGTGCGCAGGTCGACGTCGCGCGGCAGCACCGTCGAGTGCGCCGGCACCAGCGAGACGTCGTCGAAGGTGAGGGCCTCGTGCAGTATGCGGACCATGGGGCTGGCCGGAAACCTGACGCCGGGTCGGGTGAGCGGCGAATTATATGGGAAAGCCCGGTCGACAGGTAGCGGTCCACAGTCGACGGCCAAGCGGAGCGCGCCCGTCGCCTGTCCCCTGCAAGCCGCTCACCGGGATGCGCAAGGGGCGGTTTTGCGGTAGCTTGTGGGCCATGGCCGTGCCCCCCGCCGCCGTCCCCGCGCGCGAGGTCTACACCGTCTCGCGGCTCAACCGCGAGGTGAAGCTCCTGCTCGAGCACGGCCTGCCGCTCGTCTGGATCGAGGGCGAGATCTCCAACCTCGCCCGTCCCCGCTCCGGCCACCTCTACTTCACGCTCAAGGACGAGCAGGCCCAGGTGCGCTGCGCCATGTTCCGGGGCCGCAACCGCCTGCTGGGATTCGAGCCTGCCGACGGCATGCACGTGCTGGCGCGCGTGCGCGTGAGCCTCTACGAGCCGCGCGGCGAGTACCAGCTCGTCGTCGAGCACATGGAGGAGGCGGGCGACGGCGCCCTGCGGCGCGCCTTCGAGGCGCTCAAGCGCCGCCTCCAGGCGGAGGGGCTGTTCGATGCGGCACGCAAGCGCCCCCTGCCGCGCCTGCCGCGGCGCATCGGCGTCGTCACCTCGCCCACGGGCGCCGCCGTGCGCGACATCCTGCACGTGCTGCGGCGCCGCTTCGCGGCCATACCGGTGCTGGTCTACCCCACCTCGGTGCAGGGCGAGGCGGCGGCGGGCGAGATCGTCGCCGCCCTGCGGCGCGCGGCCGAGCGGCGCGAGTGCGACGTGCTGATCCTCGCCCGCGGCGGCGGCTCCCTCGAGGACCTGTGGCCCTTCAACGAGGAGGCCGTCGCCCGCGCCATCGCCGCGAGCCCCATCCCGGTCGTCACGGGGGTGGGCCACGAGGTGGACTTCACCATCGCCGACTTCGCCGCCGACGTGCGCGCGCCCACGCCCTCGGCGGCGGCCGAGACCGTCACGCCCGAGGCCGGCGAGTGGCTCGCGCGCCTGGAGGCGCTGGAGCGCCGCCTCGCGACCGAGATCGCCCGCACGCTCGAGGCGCGCGCCCAGCGCGTGGACTGGCTGGAGCGGCGGCTCGCGCGCGAGCACCCGGGCGCGCGCCTGCAGCGCGTGGGCGAGCGCGTGCTCGCCCTGCACGACCGCGCGCTGCGCGCGCAGACGGCGCGGCTCGCGGCCCTCGGGCACCGCGTCGAGCGGGCCGCCACGGCGCTCGCGGCCCACCACCCCGGCGAGCGCGTCGCCGCCCTCGGCGAGCGCCTCACGCAGCTCCGCCACCGCCTCGGCCGCGCCGGCGAGGCGCGCCTCGAGCGTGCCGCCCAGCGCCTCGGCGCAGCCGGGCGCGCCCTCCACGCCGTCAGCCCCCTGGCCACCCTCGACCGCGGCTATGCCATCGTCACGCGCGAGGCCGACGGGCGCATCCTGCGCGATGCGGCCGAGGCGCGGCCCGGCGACGCCGTGACGGCGCGGCTCGCGCGCGGGCGGCTGCGCTGCCGCGTCGAGGGCAGCGAGCCCGGGCCGTGAGACGCCGCGCCGGCTGCCGCCCAGCGCTCGCGGTCGCGTTGCTGCTCGCGGCCACCGTGGCCGCCGCCGCGCCTCCCCTGCCGCGCCACCATCCGGTGCCGGGCGGCGTCGCCCTCGTCCCGCTCGGCGAGGCGCCGGCACGCCCCGCGGCACGCTACGCGGGGCGCGAGGTCCTGGTGATCCGCGGGCCGGGCGGCTGGACGGCGGTGGTCGGCATCCCGCTCACGGCGCGCCCGGGCCCGGCGCGGCTCGAGGTGCGCGATGGCCGCGGCGCGCGCGTGGTGCGCTTCGAGGTCCGGGCGCACGACTACCCCCTGCAGCGCATCACGCTCAAGGATCCCCGGATGGTGACGCCGCCGGCCTCCGTGCTCGGGCGCATCCGCGCCGAGACCGCGCGCCTGCGCCGCGGGCTCGCGCACCGCTCGCCGGGCACGCCCGAGCGCCTGCGCTTTCCCCCGCCCGCGGACGGGCCGCTGTCGAGCCGCTTCGGCCTGCGGCGCGTGCTCAACGGCAGGCCGCGCAGCCCGCACCGCGGCCTCGACATCGCCGCCCCGCGCGGCGCCCCGGTGCGCGCGCCGCTCGCGGGCACGGTGCTGGACGTGGGCGAGTTCTACTTCACGGGCCGGACGGTGCTCGTCGATCACGGGGGAGGCCTGGTGACGCTCTACTGCCACCTGGACCGCGTGGAGGTGCGCAAGGGTGAGCGTCTTGCCGCCGGCGCCCCCATCGGCACCGTCGGCGCCAGCGGCCGCGCCACGGGGCCGCACCTGCACTGGGCCGTGGCCCTCAACGGCGCGCTCGTCGACCCCGCCCTGTTCCTCGAGGAGCGGCACACGGGCGGCGGCCTGCGGCCCGCGGCCCGCAGCCGAAATTGAGACCAGACCGACGGGCACGAGCCTGCCCAGCGCGCGCCGCATCCCCGCCGCCCGCCCACCGTCTCCTGTCTCCTGTCTCCTGTCTCCCGTTTCCCGTCCCCCGTCGCCAGCTCCGCTCACCCGACCCGCCGAACCGCGAGCCCCAGGCCAACGGCCGCCTTGGCCATCGCCCGGTCTGCGGTGATCAGGCCGAGGGCGTGACGCATCGCCACGGCGAGATGGAGCGCGTCCAGCGTGCGCACGGGTGCAGGCGCCTCTGTCACGAGCTTACGCGCCCTCGCGAAGACGGGCCTCTCAAGCGCTACGCGCCGGTACACACCTGCGGCGAGGTGGTCATCGAAGGCGGCGAGCACGGCAGCGGCCTCGGCCGCGTCGAGCTCGCCCATCCGCCTCTTGCGTGCCACCAGGCACGCCAGCTCGACCTCCGTGAGCGCACTCACGCAAGGGGGCGCCGACAGCGCTCTCAAGGCGGCCTCGGCAAGCTCGCTGAGGGGCTCCGGACAGTAGACCGCCCCCACGACGCTGGTGTCCGCGTACCACGCGGGGGGATCAGCGGGCGTCCCGGTCCTTTCGCTGCAGCGTGGCAAACGACGTCCCCTGTCGTCCGATCCGGCGTCGGAAGGCAGCCATGGGAGGGAAGCCGGATCCTCCGACGGGGCGCCCCGGCGGCACCAGCCGCGAGACCACGCGCCCCCGCCGCAGGATCACGATCTCCTCGCCGCGTTCGCAGCGGCTGAGCAGCTCGCTGAACCGCCGCCGCGCCTCCTTGACACCGACATACAGCATAACAGCAGCCAGTCTACACGATCCCCGCGCCAGGTGGAGGCATGGCTCAGAAGGGACTCCGGAGGCGGTACACGTATGCCTGGCCTCAGGGCCCCGCCCGCTGTCCGTCGTCTTCTTCCCGTCTCCCGTCTCCCGTCTCCCGTCTCCCGCGTCCCGTCTCCCGCGTCCCGTCTCCCGACCCAGCCCATCAATCCGCCTCGCGCTCGACGCTGCAGCAGTGGATGCCGCCGGCGTTGCCAGACTCGGGCTTGAGGACCGCCCCCGTGATGGGGTTGGGGCGGTAGGTGGTGCAGCCCTTCAGCCCCTTCTCCCAGGCCGCGAGGTAGATGCCGCGGAAGTCCTCGAAGGGGTAGTCCTCGGGCACGTTGATGGTCTTGGAGATGGCGCTGTCGACCCATGGCTGCAGGGCCGCCTGCATCGCGAGGTGGTCGAGCGGCGCGATCTCCTGCGCGCGCACGAAGGCCGCCGGCAGAGGCTCCCCACCGTGCTCGCGGCGCCACAGCGCATAGGCGTAGTCGCGCACCGGGTACTCGGTGTAGGAGCCGTCGAGCTCGAGCACGCGGCGCGTGAACTCGTAGTCGAAGATGGGCTCGAGCCCGCTCGATACGTTGTTGGCGAGCAGGCTGATCGTGCCCGTGGGGGCGATGGCAAGCAGGTGGCTGTTGCGGATGCCGTGGCGGGCGATACCGTCGCGGATGTCGCCGGGCAGGCGCTCGACGAAGCGTCCGGCGAGATAGGGCTCGCGCTCGAGGTAGGGGAAGGGGCCCTTCTCCTCGGCGATGCGCACCGAGGCGCGGTAGGCCGTGTGGCAGATCTCGCGCATGAGGTCGCCGGCCAGCACGCGCGCGGCCTCGCTGTCGTAGCGCAGCCCGAGCATGACCAGAGCGTCGGCCAGCCCCGTCACGCCGAGCCCGATGCGGCGCGAGCCATGGGCCTGCTCGCGCTGCGCCGCGAGCGGGAAGCGCGATGCGTCGATCACGTTGTCCAGCAGCCGCACGCCGACCTCCACCGTCGCGCGGATGCCCTCCATGTCCAGGCGCGCCGCGCGCGTGAAGGGCTCGCGCACGAAGCGCGTGAGGTTGACCGAGCCGAGGTCGCAGGCGCCGTAGGGGGGGAGCGGGAGCTCGCCGCAGGGGTTGGTGGCGGTGATGCGCTCGCGCCAGTAGAGGTTGTTCCACTCGTTGATGCGGTCGACGAACAGCACCCCGGGCTCTGCGTAGTCGTAGGTCGAGCGCATGATGCGCTCCCAGAGCTCGCGCGCGCGCACGCGCCGCAGCACGCGGCACGGCACCGGGCGGTCCACGCCGGTCCAGACGCGCATCACGCGCTCGCCGCCGCCGCCGTCGTCGAGCTGCGCCTCGGGGAAGACCAGCGGCCACTCGGCGTCGGCGCGCACGGCCTGCACGAAGTCGTCGGTGACCTGCACCGAGAGGTTGAAGTGCCGCAGCTCGTGCGGGTCGTGCTTGGCGGTGACGAACTCCTCGATGTCCGGGTGGTCGCAGCGCAGCGTGGCCATCATGGCGCCGCGGCGCGCCCCGGTGGAGAGCACGGTGGCGCACATGGCGTCCCAGATGCGCATGAAGGAGACCGGGCCCGAGGCGATGGTGCCGGTGGTGCGCGCGAGCGTGCCCTTGGGGCGCAGGGTGGAGAAGTCGTAGCCGATGCCGCCGCCCTGCTGCATGGTCAGCGCCCCTTCCTTGAGCGCGTCGAAGATGGCGTCCATCGAGTCCTCGATCACGCCCATGACGAAGCAGTTGAGGAGCGTGACGCGGTTGGCGGTCCCGGCCCCGGCGAGGATGCGCCCGCCGGGCAGGAAGCGGAAGTCGCGCAGGATGTCGAGGAAGCGCGCCTCCCACTCGGCGGCCCCGCGCGGCTCGACCGCGGCGACGGCGCGCGCGACGCGCCGCCAGGTGTCCTCGACGGTGCGGTCGACGACCTCCGCTCCGCGCCGGTAGCGGTACTTCGTGTCCCAGACGTGCCGGGAGATGGCAAGCGTGAACGGGTCCTGCGGCATCCTTCGGGCACTCGCTCCCGAATCCTCCTGGAAACTCTGATCAATCCGCTACGCGGATTGATCCGCTAAGGTGCTTCGCAGCCATTTCGATTTTTTCCTATGTCGCCATGCACTTCCATGTGCATGGACCGTCCCGCGGCCATCCCTGGCCGCGGGGAAGCCCTGAAAAATCGAATCTTTCAGGGCTTCCTCCTCCAAGCCTAGCAGCACCGCTGGTCCGTGCTAAGCTAGGCCGCAGGCTCACCGGGGCCGGGAGGCGATCCGTGGACCGGCTGTCACGCATCACCGTAGACCCCGAAGTCTGTGGCGGCAGGCCCTGTGTGCGCGGCCTGCGCATCCGTGTCAGCGACATCCTCCAGATGCTGGCCGCGGGGGCCACGCGGGAGGAGATCCTGGAAAGCTATCCCTACCTGGAGC
>WGBS01000222.1 GCA_015494165.1 Gammaproteobacteria bacterium
CGCCGGGAGCCTGCGTGCCGCCCTCGACGAGACCGAGCGCCTGCTGGCGCGGGCCCACGCCGAGGGCCGGCCGCTGCGCATCGAGGGGGTGGCGAACGGCAAGGGGCTCGACCTGCTGCGGGCCGACGTATCGCCCTACGCCGAGCGGATCCGGCGCCTCACCGAGCGCTACGACAACGTCGTCTTCCTCGCCTGCGAGCGCGCCATCGCGCGGCTGCGCGAGCGCGGCGTCGAGGTGCGCCTGCTGCCGGAGGCGCGCACGGCGCCCTCGGCGCTTGAGCAGATCGTCACGCGCCTGCAGCAGGGCTGGGTCTACATCAAGGTCTGAGGGCGGCCGACGCTGCCGGCCGCCTGTCCGGCCCGACCGGGGCCGGATCGCCTACAGGCTCTCGAGGATGCGGCGGCGCAGGGCGCGGTACTCCTCGTCCGTGATCAGGCCCTCGTCGTGCAGGCGCTTCGCGCGCCGCAGCCGCACCGCCACGGGATCCTCGCCGCCCGCGGCGGGCGCTTGCGTGCGGGCCGGTGCGGGCGCCGCTGCGCCGGGCGCGCACTCGAGCCTGGCGACCACGTCCTTGGCGAGCACGGCGTCGTTGACCTGCACGCTCCAGGGCTTGCAGCCGGGACGGCGCAGGGTGAGCGTGCCGACGTAGCGGTACTCGCGGCCCACGAAGCGCGCCGGGAAGACCTCGCCCGGACGGATCGTGAGCGGGGTCGTGCCCAGCTCGCGGCCGTCGGCCAGCACCGTGGCGCCGGGCGGGTCCGAGATCACGCGGATGGCATGGGCGCTCGCCGCGCCGCGCAGCGGGCCGACGCAGCCGGCGGCGCCGAGGGCCAGGGTCACGGCCGCGGCGAGGGCCGCGGGGCGGTGGCGGTCTCGCATGGGGGTCTCCTCCGTAAGCCGTATCTCAATGGAGACGCGCGCGCCGCCGCCTTTATTCCCGGGCCAGTTGACGGGAGGCGAGTGACGGGAGGCGAGTTGCGGGAGACAGGTGACGGGTGACAGGGCACGGTGTACAGGCCACTGTAAACCGTAACCTGCAACCTGGCCTTGTGCACCGACCCTCGCCTCCCGACTCCCGACTCCCGTCTCCCGAGTCTCCACCGCGAACGGCCCGCCGCATCCTGCGGGCCGGCACCCGCCGCTGGCAAAGAAAAGCCCCGCACCCGGAGGGGTGCGGGGCCGTGGTACGGCGTCTCCCGCCGCGGGCGGCTCAGAACTCGTCCATGCCGCCCATGCCGGCGCCGGCCGCGCTCTCCTTCTCCTCCTTGGGGAGCTCGGCGACCATGGCCTCGGTCGTGATCATGAGGCCGGCCACCGAGGCGGCGTTCTGCAGCGCCGTGCGGGTGACCTTCGTGGGGTCGAGGATGCCCATCTCGATCATGTCGCCGTACTCGCCCGTGGCGGCGTTGTAGCCGAAGCTGCCCTCGCCCTCCATGACGCGGGCGACGATCACCGAGGGCTCCTCGCCGGCGTTGGCCACGATCTGGCGCAGCGGCTCCTCCATGGCCTTGCGCGCGATCTGCACGCCCATGTCCTGATCCGGGTTGGCGCCCTTGAGGTCCTTGATGGCCTGCAGGGCGCGGATCAGGGCCACGCCGCCGCCGGGCAGCACGCCCTCCTCGACCGCGGCGCGCGTCGCGTGCAGGGCGTCCTCCACGCGCGCCTTCTTCTCCTTCATCTCGACCTCGGTGGCGGCGCCGACCTTGATCACCGCCACGCCGCCGGCGAGCTTGGCGACGCGCTCCTGCAGCTTCTCCTTGTCGTAGTCGGAGGTCGCCTCCTCGATCTGCACCTTGATCTGCTTGATGCGGGCCTCGATGTCCTCCTTCTTGCCGGCACCGTCGATGATCGTGGTCTCCTCCTTGCTCACCACGATCTTCTTGGCGCGGCCGAGGTCGTCGAGGGTGGCCTTCTCCAGCGAGAGGCCGACCTCCTCGGAGATCACCGTGCCGCCGGTGAGGATGGCGATGTCCTGCAGCATGGCCTTGCGCCGGTCGCCGAAGCCCGGGGCCTTGACGGCGCAGGTCTTGACGATGCCGCGGATGGTGTTGACCACCAGCGTCGCCAGCGCCTCGCCCTCGACGTCCTCTGCGATGATGAGCAGCGGCTTGCCGGACTTGGCCACCTGCTCGAGCACCGGCAGCAGGTCACGGACGTTCGAGATCTTCTTGTCGTGCAGGAGGATGTAGGGATCCTCCAGCTCGGCGGTCATGTTCTGCTGGTTGTTGATGAAGTAGGGCGAGAGGTAGCCGCGGTCGAACTGCATGCCCTCGACCACCTCGAGCTCGTTCTCGAGGCCCGAGCCCTCCTCGACCGTGATCACGCCCTCCTTGCCGACCTTCTCCATGGCCTCGGCGATGATCTGGCCGATGGACTCGTCGGAGTTGGCCGAGATCGTGCCGACCTGGGCGATGGCCTTGCTGTCCTCGCAGGGCTTGGAGAGCTTCTTGAGCTCCTCCACGGCGGCGCCCACGGCCTTGTCGATGCCGCGCTTGAGGTCCATCGGGTTCATGCCCGCGGCCACCGCCTTGAGGCCCTCCTTGAGGATGCACTGGGCGAGCACCGTGGCCGTGGTCGTGCCGTCACCGGCCACGTCGGAGGTCTGGGAGGCGACCTCCTTGACCATCTGCGCGCCCATGTTCTCGAACTTGTCCTTGAGCTCGATCTCCTTGGCCACGGAGACGCCGTCCTTGGTGACGGTGGGCGCGCCGAAGCTCTTCTCGAGCACCACGTTGCGGCCCTTGGGGCCGAGCGTCACCTTCACGGCGTTGGCCAGGATGTTGACGCCGCGGAACATCCGCTGGCGGGCGTCGTCGCTGAACTTGACCTCTTTCGCAGTCATCGCTGTTCCCCTCGCTGTTCGTGAATCCGGTCCTCGGTCCTCAGGGCGCCGGGCTCACTCCTCGATGATCGCCATGATGTCCTCCTCGCGCATCACGAGGAGCTCCTCGCCGTCCACCTTGACCTCGGTGCCGGCGTACTTGCCGAAGAGAACCCGGTCGCCCACCTTCACGTCCAGCGGGCGGACCTCGCCGTTCTCGAGGATCTTGCCCTTGCCGACGGCGACGACCTCGCCCTGGATCGGCTTCTCGGCGGCCGTGTCCGGGATGACGATGCCACCCGGAGAGGTCCGCTCCTCCTCCTTGCGCTTGACGATGACGCGGTCGTGCAACGGACGGATCTTCATCGGTCCTCTCTCCTTGCTCAGCCGAAAGCCTGGTTCTGGGTTGGTTCGGGATCGGTCGGATGCAGCGCTGCGCCCTCACCGCCGGCCGGGCGGGAGGGTGTTAGCACTCGCTTTTTGTGAGTGCTAATAATAGCGGCGCGCCCCCGGGAGTCAAGAGGCGCGCGCTCAATCGCGCCGCTCCCACTCGCCCTCGATGACCCGCGGCCCCCGGGGCCGGGGCCCGCCGCCGGGCGGCGGGCCCAGCCAGCGGCGCAGGAGCGCCACCGCGGCCGCGTGGCGCACGCCCGGCACCAGGAGGGCGAAGCCGACGGCGTCCGTGAGGAAGCCCGGCGTGAGCAGGAAGGCGCCCGCCACCACCAGGAGTGCCCCCTCGACGAGCTCGACCGCCGGCGGCACCCCCCGCGCGAGCGCCTCCTGCGCGCGGCGCAGCGTCTCGAAGCCCTGCCAGCGCAGCAGCGCAGCCCCCAGCACCGCCGTCAGCACCACGAGGGCGACCGTCGTCAGCGCGCCGATGCGGCTGCCGACCTCGATCAGCAGCCAAAGCTCGACGAGCGGGACGGCGACGAGGAGTGCGAGCAAGACGGCGAACGGGTTCATCGTCTCCAGCGGGAAGGGGAAGGCGGCGGCGGTGGCGCCGCGGGCGGCCGAACGGGTACCCTTTATACCCCTTTCGACACGCCCCCACCAGAAGAACGACCGGAGAGACCGGCGCCGTGCCCACCCATCACCGCGTGGTCCTGTGCACCTGTCCCGACGAGCGGATCGGCGCCGAGATCGGGCGCATGCTCGTCGAGCGCCGCCTGGCCGCGTGCGTCAACGTGGTGCCGGGGCTCACCTCGATCTACCGCTGGCGGGGCAGGGTCGAGACCGACCGCGAGGCGCTGCTGGTCGTCAAGACGACGGCCGCGGCGCTGCCGGCGCTCACGGCCGCGGTGCGCGAGCGCCATCCCTATGAACTCCCGGAGATCGTGGCGGTCGGAGTGGAAGACGGGCTGGAGGAGTACCTCAAGTGGGTGGACGAGAGCGTCGCGGCGGGCTCGCAGGACTGATCGCCCTTTCCCTCACCGCATGGCTCCTGGCGCTCGCCGGCGCCGCACACGCCGCAGCGGGGCCGCAGGGCGCGGACGAGCTCCTTCCTCCGGACCAGGCCTTCGCCTTCTCCGCCCGTCCCGACGCTCCCGACGCCGTCGTGGCCGAATGGCGCATCGCCCCCGGCTACTACCTCTACCGCGACAAGATCCGTTTCGAGAGCGGCACCGAGGGCGTCACCCTGGGCACGCCCGCGCTCCCGAAGGGCAAGATCAAGGAGGACGAGTTCTTCGGGCGCGTCGAGGTCTACCGCGAGCGGCTGCAGGTGCGCATCCCGGTGCGGCGTGCGTCCGGGGCGCCGCGCACGCTCGAGCTCGTCGCCCACTCGCAGGGCTGCGCCGACCTGGGGGTGTGCTACCCGCCCCAGCGCCAGGTGGCGCTGCTGAGCCTCCCCGCGGCGGCGGCCGCCGAGAAGGAGCCGGCAAGCGGGGAGCCCGAAGCGGACGGCGCGGCGGCGGCGCTCTCGCGCCTCGCGCAGGCGCTCGGCACGCAGGAGGCGGGCGGCGAGTTCCTGCCCCCGGACGAGGCCTACCGCCTCACGGTGCACGCCGCCGGCCCCGGCGAGGTGGAGGCGCGCTGGGAGATCGCCGAGGGCTACTACCTCTACCGCGACAAGTTCCGCTTCGAGCCCGCGGCCGAAGGCGTGAAGGTCGGCGAGCCGCGCTTCCCGCCTGCGGAGGAGAAGGACGACCCCTTCTTCGGCCGCGTGCAGGTCTACCACCGCGCGGTCGCCGTGACGGTGCCGGTGCAGGCGCCCGGCGGCGAGGCCCGGCTGCGGATCACCTACCAGGGCTGCGCGGAGGCGGGCCTGTGCTATCCGCCCATCACGAAGACGGTGTCGGTGCGGGTGCCGGCGGGCGGGGCTCCGGTCAGGCCGGCGGCGACGGCCACGCAGCCGAAGCCTAGCGCGGGCGAGACGCAGCCACCGGCGCCGGTCTCGGAGCAGGACCGCCTGAGCCGCTTCCTCGTCGAGCAGCCGCTGTGGCTCTCGGCGGGGCTGTTCTTCGCGCTCGGCCTCGGGCTCGCCTTCACGCCCTGCGTGTTCCCGATGTTCCCGATCCTGTCGAGCATCATCGTCGGCCACGGGCATCGCCTGACCACGGGCTGGGCCTTCGTGCTATCGCTCACCTACGTGCTGGCGATGGCCGTGACCTACACCGTCGCCGGCGTCGTCGTCGCCCGGCTCGGTGCCAACCTCCAGGCGGCCTTCCAGGATCCGTGGATCATCGGCGCCTTCGCGGTGGTGTTCGTGCTGCTCGCGCTGTCCATGTTCGGCTTCTACGACCTGCAGATGCCGAGCGCCATCCAGAGCCGCCTGACGCAGCTCGCCAACAGCCAGCGCGGCGGCCACCTCATCGGCGTGGCGATCATGGGCTTCCTCTCGGCGCTGATCGTCGGCCCGTGCGTGACGGCCCCGCTCGTCGCCGCCCTGATCGTCATCGGCCAGACGGGCGACCCCGTGCTCGGCGGCACGGCGCTCTTCGCCCTCAGCCTCGGGATGGGCGCGCCGCTGGTGGTCGCCGGCACCTCCGCGGGCAAGCTCCTGCCCAAGGCGGGGCCCTGGATGGACGCGGTCAAGGCCGTCTTCGGGGTGCTGCTGCTCGCCGTGGGCATCTGGCTCCTCGAGCGCGTGGTCCCGGTGTGGGCGGCCATGCTCCTCTGGGCGGCGCTGCTCGTCTGCTCGGCGGTCTACATGGGCGCCCTCGATCCCGTGCCGGCGGGCGCGAGCGGCTGGCGCCGGCTGTGGAAGGGGCTCGGCTGGCTGCTGCTGCTGTGGGGTGCGCTGCTGATTGTCGGGATGGCCGCCGGGGTGCGCGACACGCTCCAGCCGCTCCACGGCTTGCTCGCCCCGCGCGCCCCGGCACCCGGCGCGGCCGCGGTGGCCGAGGCGGAGGGGCTTCCCTTCGCGCGGGTCAAGGGGGTGGAGCAGATCGAGCAGGCCGTGGCCGCCGCCGCGCGCGAGGGCCGGCCCGTGATGCTCGACTTCTACGCCGACTGGTGCGTCTCCTGCAAGGAGCTCGAGAAGCTCACCTTCGCCGATGCCGGGGTGCGCGCCGAGCTCGAGCCCTTCCGGCTCCTGCAGGTGGACATGACCCCGTGGGACGACCAGGACAAGGCGGTAGCCAAGCGCTTCGGCGTCATCGGTCCGCCCGCGATCCTGTTCTTCGGTCCGGACGGGAAGGAGCGGCGCGAGTTCCGCATCGTCGGCTTCGTGGGCGCCGAGGAGTTCCGCGCCCACCTGCGCCGCTTCAAGGCCGCGGTGGGCGTGGAGGGCTGAGCGGTGGCGATGCGGCGCGGCGTGCTCTACGGCCTCATAGCCCTCGCGGGCACGGCGGGGGGGATCGCCGGCTGGTGGCTGTCGGAGCACTACGGTCCGTCCCGGCCGGAGCCCTCCCCGAGCCCGGTGCCGCCGCCCGTGGTCGCCGGCCGTCAGATCGCCGAGCCGCCCGAGCGCGCAGTGCCCTTCACGTTGCCGGACCTGGAGGGCCGGCCGCGCAGCCTGGACGAATGGAAGGGCAAGGTGGTGGTGCTCAACTTCTGGGCCACCTGGTGCCCGCCGTGCAAGCGC
>WGBS01000223.1 GCA_015494165.1 Gammaproteobacteria bacterium
CGCCGGGACGGGGCGGCCGGTTCAGCCGCGCGGGTGGTGGCGGCGATGGAGCTCGGCCAGCCGGGCGCGGGCGACGTGAGTATAGATTTGGGTGGTGGACAAGTCACGGTGGCCGAGCAGGAGCTGGACCGCGCGCAGATCGGCGCCGCGGTCCAGCAGATGGGTGGCGAAGGCGTGGCGCAGGGTGTGGGGCGAGACCTTGCGCTCGATGCCGGCACGGCGGGCGTAGGCGCGGATGCGCTGCCAGAAGGCCTGGCGCGTCATGGCCTCGGAGCGCCGCGTCGGAAAGAGCCGCTCGCTCGGCCGGCCGCGCAGCAGCGCCGGGCGCGCCTCGCGCAGGTAGCGCCCCAGCCAGTGGGCCGCCTCCTCGCCCACGGGCACCAGCCGCTCGCGCCCGCCCTTGCCCACGACGCGCACCACCCCCTGGCGCAGGTTGAGCTCGTCGCGCCGCAGGGCGACCAGCTCCGAGACGCGCAGCCCCGTGGCGTAGAGCAGCTCCAGCATGGCGCGGTCGCGCAGCCCCTCGGGCGTGTCGGTCGGCGGCGCCGCCAGCAGGCGCTCGACCTCGCCCTCGGTGAGGGCGCCGGGCAGCGGCCGCCCCGGCCGCGGCGAGCGCAGCCGTGCCGTGGGATCGGCCTCGAGGCGCCCGTCGCGCACGAGCAGGCGGTAGAAGCGCCGCAGGGCCGAGGCGGCGCGCGCCTGCGAGCGCGGCTTGCGCCCGAGCCCCGCGAGATGCCCCATGTAGTCCGAGACGTCCTCGGGGCGCGCCTCGAGCAGCCCGCGGCCGCGATCGCGCGCCAGCCAGGCGGCGAAGGCGAGGAGGTCGCGACGATAGGCCGCGAGCGTGCGCTCGGCGAGCCCCGCCTCGAGCCACAGCGTGTCGCAGAAGGCATCGACGGCGGCGCGCTCTGCTTCCGGGAGCGGCCGCTCCGCGCTCACGGCGTCGCCTCGGGTGCCGCACCCGCGATCGGCAGCCGCACGCGCTCGACGCCGCCCACGCGGCCGCGGCTCTTGGACTGGTAGAGCGCCTGGTCCACCGCCTCGAGCAGGGCGCCCAGCTCGCGGCCGTGGGTCGGCGCCTCGCCCATGCCGATGGTGACGTCGAAGGGGATGCCCACCTGCTCCGACCAGCCGCGCACCTCCTCGCGGATGCGCGCGGCGACGCGCTCGGCCTGGTCGAGGGTGCAGTCGGCGAGCAGCAGCACGAACTCGTCGCCGCCGTAGCGCGCCGCGAGGTCGCTGCCGCGCACGCAGCCCTGGATGGTGCGCGCGACGCTGCCGAGCACGCGGTCCCCCGCGCTGTGGCCGTAGCGGTCGTTGACCTGCTTGAAGCGGTCGAGGTCGGCGAACATGAGCACGAGCGGATGCCCGAGGCGCTCGGCCTCGCGGAAGGCGACGGCCGCCTCCTCGAGGAAGGCGGCGCGGTTGAGCAGGCCCGTGAGCGCGTCGCGGCGGCTGTCCTCCTCAAGCATGCGCCGCGTGCGCTCGATGCGGCTCATGAGGATGTAGGCGTATACGAGGATGATCGCGCCGAAGAGGTTGAGGAAGAGCACGCCGGGCGTGAGCGCGCCCCAGCCCCCGGCGTAGCGCAGGCTGAGCGCGACCATCGCCCCGCCGAAGGAGCCGGCGAGCGCCTCGCCGAACAGCCGCATGCCGTAGCGCATGCCGTTGCCGAGCGCCACCATGATGAAGGCGAGGAGCGAGGGCGGGATCTCGTAGGGGTCGTTGAGCACCGCCATGGACACCATGGCGATGTCCAGCCACATGGCGAAGCGGTAGCGCAGCGGCGCGTAGGGACGCCGGCGCGCGTCCCAGAAGTTGATGCCGTTGATGACGATGTAGATGGCGAAGAGGGCGTTGATCTGGCCGGTGGTCAGCCACTCGCCGTTGGGGCCCGGCGCGACGTTGAAGTAGTACAGCCCGAGGGCCGTGAACAGGTAGCGCACCAGGAACTGCACGCGCTGCTCGGGCCAGCCCGGCACGCGCAGGCGCCCGCGCCGGCTGGCGCGGCGGTCGACGGTGCGCCGGCGCTCCCCGCGGCGCCGGTCGCTGCGTCTGCGCCTCTCCTCCATCGGCCTCCCTCGCCGCGCCCCCTCGCCGCGGCGGTGCCCGCCGATGATCGCACCGCGGCGCGCGCCGCGGCAAGGGCCGGGGCTCAGGCGGCGCCGGCGGGCCGCCTGAGCGCCTCGAGCAGCTCCAGCGGCAGCGGGAAGACGATGGTCGAGGTGCGGTCCGAGGCCACCGCCGACAGCGCCTGCAGGTAGCGCACCTGGATGGCCAGCGGGTGGCGGCCCAGCACCTCCGCCGACTGCATCAGCTTCTCGGCGGCCTGCAGCTCGCCCTCGGCGCTGATCACCTTGGCGCGGCGCTCGCGCTCGGCCTCGGCCTGGCGGGCGATGGCGCGGATCATGCTCTCGTCGAGGTCCACATGCTTGATCTCGACGTTGCGCACCTTCACGCCCCAGGCATCGGTCTGCTCGTCGAGGATGCGCTGGATGTCGGCGTTGAGCTTGTCGCGCTCGGCCAGCATCTCGTCGAGCTCGTGCTGGCCGAGGACCGAGCGCAGCGTGGTCTGGGCGAGCTGGCTGGTGGCGGCGTAGTGGTCCTCGACCTGGATGATGGCCTTCTCCGGGTCCACCACGCGGAAGTAGACCACGGCGTTGACCTTGACCGAGACGTTGTCGCGCGAGATGACGTCCTGGGTGGGCACGTCCATCACCACCGTGCGCAGGTCCACGCGCACCATCTGCTGGATGAAGGGGATGACGATGATGAGCCCCGGGCCCTTGACGCCCGTGAAGCGGCCGAGGGTGAAGATCACGCCGCGCTCGTACTCGCGCAGCACGCGCAGCGAGACGAGCAGCAGGCCGATGACGAAGGCGCCAACGGTGTAGAGCACGATGGGCATGGCAGGGTCCTCCTCTGCTCCTCCGGATGGCGTTGGGCGAGCGCGGGCTCAGCCGCCCCCGGCCTCGGGCTCGACCTCGAGCACCAGCCCGCGCACCGCGCGCACGCGCACGCGGGTGCCGGCCGCGACCGGCCGCGCCGCGCGCGCGCGCCAGATCTCGCCCGCGACCTTGACCTGGCCCTCGGGGTCGAGGTCCTCGATGGCTTCGCCCACGAGGCCGACCATGCGCTGCTTGCCGATGGCGACGGGCCGGCGGCGCGCGCGCACCAGCATGGCGATCACGCCCATGAGGAAGCCCGCGCTGGCGAGGGCGACGCCGCCGATGAGCGGCACCGAGATCGAGAGCCCGCTCTCCTCGTCGAGCAGCATCACCGAGCCGATCACGAAGGCGGCGATGCCGCCGAGACCGAGCGCCCCGAAGCTCGGCACGAAGGCCTCGGCGAGCATGAAGGCGATGCCGAGGACCATCAGCGCGAGCCCGGCATAGTTGACGGGCAGCACCTGGAAGGCGAACAGGGCGAGCAGCAGGCAGATCGCCCCGACCACCCCCGGCAGCAGGTAGCCCGGGTTGGCGAGCTCGAAGATGAGCCCGTAGATGCCGATCAGCATCAGCAGGTAGGCGACGTTGGGGTCGGTGATGACGGCGAGCAGCCGCGTGCGCCAGTCCGGCGCCAGGCGCTCGACCGGCGCCCCGCGCGTGCGCAGCCGCCGCTCGCCGGCGGCCGTGCGCACCGTGCGCCCGTCGAGGGCCGCGAGCAGGGCCTCCAGGTCGGGCGCGAGCAGGTCGGCCACGCGCAGGCGCACCGCCTCCCTGGCCGACAGGCTCGCCGCCTCGCGCACCGCACGCTCGGCCCACTCGGCGTTGCGCCCGCGCAGCTCGGCGAGGCTGCGGAGATAGGCCACGGCGTCGTTCACCATCTTGCGCGTCATGGCGTCGCCCCCGTGCGCCGGCC
>WGBS01000224.1 GCA_015494165.1 Gammaproteobacteria bacterium
GAACTCGTAGGTCTCGGGCACGCCGCCGCCCGGGATGTTGAGCGGCATGTTGCCGCCGCACTTGCCGCAGCACAGGCCGACGTAGGCGCGCGCCGCAGGCGCGGCGAGCAGCGCCGCAGCCACCAGGAGAGCACGTCCGCGCATGTTCACCTCCCCTCGCTTCCCCCGTCCCGGGCGAGCAGCATAGGGAGGCGTGCCGGCCGCGGGGATGCGGCGCGTTGCCGCGCGACGATTTGCCGCAGGCCGGCGGCGCCGCCGCCTGCATAGAATTTGCAGGAGACGGGGGCCGGCTTGTCCCGGGTCAAGTCGCGCCCGCCCCGCGTGCGGCGAGGATGGAGCCATGAGCGAGAGCCACCGCGAGACGCCCACGCCGCCCGCCGATGCCCTGCGCCGGCTCGCCCACCTGCGCTGGCTGGCGCTGGCGGGCCAGGCGGCCGCCGTGGCCGCGGCGCGGGCGCTGCTCGGTCCGGGCCTGCCGCTCGAGGCGCTCGCCGCGGTGCTCGCGGCGAGCTCGGCTTTCAACGTCCACACCCTGTGGCGCGCGCGGCGCATCGCCCAGCCCGGCGCCGGCGAGGTGCTGGCGCAGCTCGCCTTCGACGTGCTCGTGCTGGCGGCCCTCCTCTATCTCACGGGGGGCGCCACCAATCCGTTCACGATGCTGTTCCTGGTCCCGATCGCGCTGTCGGCCACCTTCCTCCCGGAGCGCCACACCTGGACGCTCGCGGCGCTCGCCGCGGCCGCCTACGCGCTGCTGCTGCGCTGGCACGTGCCGCTGCCGGGCATGGCGGGCCACGGCGACCGCGCCTTCGGCCTGCACGTCGTGGGCATGTGGACCGGCTTCGTGGTCACCGCCGCCCTGATCGCCTGGTTCGCCACCCGGCTCGGGCGGAGCCTGCGCCGGCGCGAGCGCGAGCTCGCCGCGGCGCGCGAGCAGGCCCTGCGCGACGAGCGCCTGCTCGCCGTCGCCACCCTCGCCGCCGGCACCGCGCACGAGCTGGGCACGCCCCTCAACACCGCGGCGCTCCTCGCGGGCGAGCTGGAGGAGGCCTGTGCAGAGCACGACCCGCAGGCGGCTGCGCTCGCGCGCGAGCTGCGCGCGCAGCTCGCGCGCTGCAAGGCCACGCTGGCCGACCTCTCGGCCGCCGCCGGCGGGGCCCCGCTGGGCGGCGGCCGCGCCGAGCCCGCCGACGCCTGGCTTCGGTCGCTGGTCCGCGCGTGGGCCCGCCGGCGCCATGCGCCGGAGCCACCGCTCGCCCTCGCGGGGCCGCGCCCGGCACCGCCGGTGCTGGCCGACCGCACGCTCGAGCAGGCGATCGGCTCCATCCTGGACAACGCCGCGGATGCCTCCCCCGGCGAGGTCGAGGTGGCGGCCTCGTGGAAGGACGGCGAGCGGCTGCGCATCGAGGTGCGCGACCGCGGGCCCGGGCTCGCGGGCGAGGCGCGGGCGCGTGCCGGGCGCGAGCCGTGGTCGGGCAAGACGGGCGGCCTGGGCCTGGGGCTGTTCCTGGCCCACCGCGTGCTCGAGCGCTTCGGGGGCCGCGTGCGGCTCGAGGACCGTCCGGGCGGCGGGCTCGTCACGC
The DNA here is from genome assembly GCA_015494165.1 of Gammaproteobacteria bacterium. GTDB lineage: Bacteria > Pseudomonadota > Gammaproteobacteria > S144-34 > S144-34 > S144-34. The sequence continues at coordinate 1,581 of WGBS01000224.1, forward strand.
GCCTGACGCTGCCGCTCGACGCGTTTGCGGGGAGGGACCGGAATGACGACGCAGACGCCGCGCCGGCTGCTGCTGGTCGATGACGACGAGGCCTTCTGCGCTGCGATGGCGCGCGCCCTCGCGCGCCGCGGCGTGGAGGTGACGGTGGCCCACGACGCCGCCGCCGCGGAGGCGGCCGCCGACGGGCACGACGCCGCGCTCGTAGACCTGCGCCTCGGCGCCGAGTCGGGGCTGCACGTGGTGGCGGCGCTGCGCGCCCGCCACCCGCGGATGCGCATCGTGGTGCTGACCGGGTACGCGAGCATCGCCACCGCGGTCGAGGCCATCAAGCTCGGCGCGGTGCAGTACCTGACCAAGCCCGCCGAGCCCGACGAGGTGCTGCGCGCCTTCGCCCGCACGGAGCCCGACCCCGACGTGCCGCCGCCCGCGCGCCCCATGTCCGTCCGCCGCCTCGAGCGCGAGCACATCGAGCGCGTGCTCGCCGAGCATGGCGGCAACATCTCCGCCGCGGCGCGCGCGCTCGGCATGCACCGGCGCACCCTGCAGCGCAAGCTCCGCAAGCGGCCGGTGAAGCAGTAAATGGGTTTACGGTTTGCGGTAGACGGTGTACGGTCCTCACCGTTCACCGTTCACCGTTCACCGGCCAACATGGACCCGCAGTTCTGGGAGTCGCGCTACGCCGAGCCGGGCTACGGCTACGGCACCGCGCCCAACGCCTTCCTCGCCGGTCTCGCCGCGCGCTTCCGCCCCGGCATGCGCGTGCTGCTGCCGGGCGACGGCGAGGGCCGCAACGGGGCGTGGCTCGCCGCGCGCGGCTGCGAGGTGCTCTCGGTGGATCTGGCCGTGTCCGGGCTGCGCAAGGCGCGCCGCCTCGCCGAGCGGCTGGGCGCGGCCGGGCGCCTGCACGCCGTGCGCGCCGACGTCACCCGCCCGCCGTGGCGCGAGGGCGCCTACGACGCCGTGGTCGCGATCTACGTGCACCTGCCGCCTGCGGTGCGCGCGGCCGCCCACCGGGCGTGGGCGGCGGCGCTGCGGCCCGGCGGGCTGCTGGTGCTGGAGGCCTTCGACCGCGACCACGAGCGCCTGCGCCGCACCCTCGGCACCGTCGGCGGACCGCCCGGCGAGGCGCTGCTCTACACGCCGGAGATGCTCGCCGACGACTTCGCCGGCCTCGAGATCGAGCGGCTCGAGCGCCTCGAGGTCGAGCTCGACGAGGGCCGCTGGCACCGCGGCCGCTCGGCCGTCATCCGCCTCCTGGCACGCGCCTAGGCGCGGCGCACGGTGCACGGTCCCCGGTGGACGGCCGCGACCGTCCACCGCGAACCGCTCACCGTTCGCCGGAGCCCGTCAGCACACGCACGACGGGACCGACGGTGAGGCCCTGGACCAGCACCGAGAAGACGACGACGACGTAGGTGAGCGTGACGATCAGATCGCGCTCGGGTCCCGGGGGAAGCGAGAGCGCGAGCGCCACGGAGACGCCGCCGCGCAGCCCGCCCCAAGTGAGCACGCGCACCGCGCCCGGGCTGAAGCGCCGCAGCGGCCGCAGGATGGCGACCGGCAGCCCCACGCTGATGAGGCGCGCGAGCAGCACGAGCGGGATCATGAGCACGCCCGCCGCCAGCGGCCCCGCCTCCAGGCTCACCACCAGCACCTCGAGCCCGAGGAGCACGAACAGCAGCGCGTTGAGCAGCTCGTCGAGCACCCCCCAAAAGGTGTCCAGGTGCTCGCGCGTGCGCGCCGACATGGCGAGCAGGCGCCCGTGGTTTCCGATGAGCAGCCCCGCGACGACGATGGCGATGGGGCCCGACAGATGCAGCGCGTCGGCCAGCGCGTAGCCGCCGGTCACCAGCGCCAGCGTCAGGAGGATCTCGACGTCGTGGCTGTCCACTGCCCGCAGCATGCGGTAGACGAGCCAGCCGGCGGCGAGCCCGAAGAGCGCCCCGCCGACGGCCTCCTGCAGGAGCAGCGTCGCGACGGCCGCCGGCTGCGGCTCGGTGTGGCCGGCCGCCACGCCCGCCAGCCTCGAGACCAAGATCGTCGGCGAGTCGCTGTTCAACGACGGCGTGGCCGTGGTGCTCTTCCTGGTGCTGGCGGGCGCGCCGGCGCGGCGCAGGATGCCCATGACGGCGATGGGATCCGTGGGCGAGATGAGCGCCCCGAAGAGCAGGCAGTGGACGAGCGGCAGCTCCAGCCCCAGCCAGCGCAGCAGCACCCAGCTCCCGAAGCCGACGATGAGCGTCGAGACCACGAGCCCCAGGGTGGCGAGCAGACCGATGACGCGCTTCTGGCGGGCGAGATCGGAGAGGTCCACGTGGAGGGCGCCGGCGAACAGCAGGAAGCTCAGCATCCCCTGCAGCACGGTCTCGCCGAAGTCCACGCGCGCGAGCAGGGCGCGTGCGCCCGCGGCCGCCGGCGCGAGCCCGAAGGCCTCGGCGAGCGCGAGCGCCAGCGAGACCGCGAGCGCCACCAGCATGACGCCGATGGGCGTGGGCAGGCCGATCCAGCGCTGGTTGGCCCATGCGAAGAGGGCGGCGAGGGCGAGCAGCGCGCCGGCGACCTCCAGCAGACCCACGCCTCAGCCTCTCCGACGGTCCCCGCGCGTGAGCGCGCGCTCGATGCGCACGAGCCGCGCCTCGATGGCCTCCAGCCGGGCGCGCAGGTCCGATTCCTCGCGCTCGACCTTGTGCACGTCACGGCCGATGAGGAAGGCCGAGACGTTGGCCGCGAGCAGCGCGAACAGCCCCAGCCCGAGCAGCATCACGAGCGAGGCGATGAAGCGCCCCGCGGGCGTCGAGGGCACGACGTCGCCGTAGCCCACGGTGGTCACCGTCACCCATGCCCACCAGATGCCGTCCCAGGCCGAGCCGATGGCCGGGTCCACGCCCGAGATCAGCACGCCGGCGAGCGTCAGCACCACGGCCGAGAAGGCGAGCGTGGGACCGAGGCGGTTGCGCGCGAGCACGGCGCGCACGCTGCGCGACAGCCGCGCGAGGATCCCCACCAGGAGCAGGAGCCGCAGGCCGCGCAGCGCGCCGGCGAGCGGCGTCTCGCCCCAGAGCAGCGGCACGCCGAGGGCGATGATGGCGAGGTTCATCCAGTTCGTGAGGAGGTAGCGCCGGCGGTCGCGCACGAGCGCCGTGAGCACTGCGGTCTCGGCCACGAACACGAGCCACACCAGCCAGTCGCCGACGGTGCTCACGGGCGGCGGGATGGCGCCGCGCTGCTCGAGGTACCACTGGACCGGGATCCAGACGGCGACGGCGAGCATGGGCCACTCGAAGCGGCGCGCCCAGCGGCGCGCCTCGGGCCGCTCGCGCGGCGCCACGCCGGCCAGCCCCGTGAGATGGTCCAGACGCACCCTTCTCACGGCGCTGCCTCCACGCAGCGCACGCGGGCGAGGTCCGGCAGGTCGCCCTCGAGGCCCATGGCCCGGCGCACGAGGGCGCGGCGCAGCGGCGCGCAGCGGTCGGCGACGGCGAAGACGAGCGCGCGCGCGGCGCGCACGGGCAGGGCGCGGGCGCCGAAGCCGCTGCGGAAGGCCTCCATGAGCAGCCCCATGGCGAGGTTCTCGCCGCGGCGCCAGCGCTGGTAGCGCGCGAGCGCCGCGGCCGCGCCCGGATCGCCGTGCGCGCGCCAGGCCGCCGCGGCGCACTCGGCCAGCGCCGCCGCGTCCAGCAGCCCCAGGTTGAAGCCCTGCCCCGCGAGCGGATGGATCACGTGGGCGGCGTCGCCCACCAGCGCCACGCGCCCCTCGACGTAGGCCGCCGCGTGCTGGTGGCGCAGCGCATAGGCCGCGCGCGGGCCCTCGAGCGTCATGGCGCCGAGGCGCGCCTCGGCCGCCTCCGTCACGGCGCCCGCGAAGGCCTCGGGCTCCATCTCGAGGAGGGCGTCGGCGTGCGCCGGCGTGGTGCTCCACACGATGCTCACGCGGTGGAGGTCGTCGAGCGGGAGCAGCGCGATGGGCCCGTCCGGCAGGAAGCGCTGCCAGGCGGTGAGGCGGTGGGGGCGCTCGCAGGCGAGCGTGGCGACGACCGCGCGCTGCTCGTAGGGCCCCCCGCGCACGGCGATGCCGGCGAGCTCGCGCACGCGCGAGTCCGCCCCGTCGGCCGCCACCACGAGGCGCGCGCGCAGCATCCCGCCGCCGTCGAGGCCCAGGCGCGCGTCGTCGGCGCTCCCGGGCTCGAGGGACTCCACGCGGGCCGGCACGAGCGCGAGCGCGCCGGACTCCGCCTCCGCCTCGAGCCGTCGCCACAGGGCCTCGACGATACAGCGCTGCTCCACGGTCCAGCCGAGGGCGGGCTCGCCGACCTCGTCGGCGTCGAAGCGCACCGCGGCCGGGCTCGCCGCGTCCCACACGCGCATGGCGCGGAAGCGCCCGTGCCGGCCGGCGGCGATCTCGCCCCACAGGCCGAGGCGCGCGAGGATGCGCTCCGAGGCGCGCGTGAGCGCCAGCACGCGCAGGTCGTAGCCCGCATCGCCCGCCGCAAGTGCGGCGGGCGGGCCCGCCGGGCGAGGGCCTACGAGCGCGACGCGCATCCCCGCCGCAGCGAGCGCCAGCGCGCAGCACCCGCCCACCGGGCCGCCGCCCACCACCGCCGCGTCGAAGGCCTCGCGCGCCATGCGCGTCTCCTAGGCGAGCCCCATCGCCGCGCGCGCGAGCGCGCGGCGCGCGGGCGGCGCGAGCTCGAGCAGGCCGAGCGCCAGACCGCGCGCCCACGCCACCGGCGCGAGCGGGCTCGTGAAGCCGCGCACGAGGAGCTCGGTGAAGGCGAGCACGCGGCGCTGGTCGCGCGCGCGCCGGCGCGCGTAGGCGGCAAGGCGTTCCGGGGCGCCGGGGTCGGCACCGTCCCACGCCGCCTCCTCCAGCAGGCGCGCGAGCGCGCGCGCATCGCGCAGCCCCAGGTTGAAGCCCTGCCCCGCCACGGGGTGCAGGGTGCGCATGGCGTTGCCGACCAGGGCCGCCCGCCCGCGCACGGCCTCGCGCGCGCGCACCATGCGCAGCGGGTGGCGCGCGCGCCCGGGCGCGGCGAGCCGCAGCCGCCCGAGCCGCCAGCCGAAGCGCTCCTGCACGCGGGCGGCGAAGTCGCCATCGGCGAGCCGCAGCGCCGCGGCGGCGCGCCGGCGCGCGAGCGTCCACACCAGCGCCATGCGCCGCGGCCCGAGCGGCAGCAGCGCCATCGGCCCCTCGTCGGTGAAGCGCTCGTAGGCCCAGCCCTCGTGCGGGCGCGCGGTCTCGAGCGTGGCGAGCACCGCGTCCTGGCCGTAGTCCCAGCGCTCGGTGCCGATGCCGGCCGCCTCGCGCACGCGCGAGGCGGTGCCGTCCGCGCCCACCACGAGCGCCGCCTCGAGCTCGCCGGTCCCGCCTCCGTGCTCGACCCGCACGCGCACGCGCGCGCCCTCGTCGGCCAGCGCGCGCACGTGCCCTGCGATGCGCTCCACGTGCTCGAGCTCGCCGAGGCGCGCGGCGAGCGCGCGCTCGAGCGCGGGCCCCGGCACCACCCAGCCGAGCGCCTCCACCCCGCACTCGTCGCAGCCGAGCCGCGTGACGCCGGGACGCCCGCGCTGGGAGACGTGGATGAAGCGGATGGGCGCGGCCTCGGGCGCGAGCGCCCGCCAGGCGCCGGCCTCCTCGAGGATGCGCCGGCTGCCCTCGGCGAGCGCGATGGCGCGCTCGCCGCCGACCGGCGCGTCCGCCTCCCTGTCCGGGCCGCGCGGCTCGACCACGGCAATGCGCAGGCCCGGGGGCGCGAGGGCGGCGAGCGCCGCGCCCACCGGCCCGCCGCCTGCGATCACCAGGTCGAAGGCGCGCGCCGGCCCGCTCACGCTCCCACCATCGCCTCGACGGTGTCCGGGTCCTTGGGGAGCGCCGCGCTCAACACCTCGCAGCCGTCCGCCGTCACCACCACGTCGTCCTCGATGCGCACGCCGATGCCCCGCCAGCGCTTGCGCACCCCGCGCGCGTCCGGCGCGATGTAGAGGCCGGGCTCGACCGTGAGCACCATGCCGGGCTCGAGCAGGCGCCATTCCTCGTCCACCTTGTAGTCGCCCACGTCGTGCACGTCGAGACCCAGCCAGTGGCCGGTGCGGTGCATGAAGAAGCGCTTGTAGGCCTCCTTGCGCACGAGCTGCGCCGGGCGCCCCGACAGCAGGCCGAGGCGCACCAGGCCACGCGTGAGCACGCGCACAGCCGCATCGTGCGGGTCGTTCCAGTGGTTGCCGGGGCGCACCGCGGCGATGGCCGCCTCCTGCGCCTCCAGCACCAGCTCGTAGACGGCGCGCTGCTCGGGGCTGAAGCGCCCGTTGACGGGGAAGGTGCGCGTGATGTCCGAGGCGTAGCAGGCGTGCTCGCAGCCGGCGTCGATCAGCAGCAGCTCGCCGTCCTCCATGCGCCGGTCGTTGGCCGTGTAGTGCAGGATGCAGGAGTTGGGCCCGCTCGCGACGATGGGCGGGTAGGCGGGCTCGCTGCCGTGGCGGCGGAACTCGTAGAGGAGCTCGGCCTCGATCTCGTGCTCGTGGAGCCCCGGCCGGCAGGCGGCCATGGCGCGGCGGTGCGCCCCCATGGCGATGCGCGCCGCCTCGCGCATGGCGCGCAGCTCGGCGCGGCTCTTGTAGAGGCGCATGTCGTGCAGGAGGTGGTCGAGGGCGACGAACTCCTCGGGGGTGCGGGCCCCGGCCCGCACGCGCCGGCGCAGCTCGTTCAGGTAGCCGATCATGCGCCGGTCGAAGTCCGGGTAGGTCCCCATCGTGTAGTAGACGCGCTCGCAGCCCTCGATGAGGCCCGGGAGGATGTCGTCGATGTCGCCGATGGGGAAGGCGTCGTCGGCGCCGTAGCGCTCCCGCGCCCCCTCGGGGCCGGCGCGCGGCCCCGTCCAGATCTCCTTGTCGGGCTCGCGCTCGCGGCAGAACAGGATGTACTCACCCTGGGGCCGCCCCGGAACGAGGACGGCCACCGCGTCCGGCTCCGGGAAGCCCGTCAGGTAGTGGAAGTCGCTGTCCTGGCGGAAGGGGTACTCGACGTCGCGGCTGCGGTAGCGCAGTCCCGCCCCGGGCACCACGGCGATGGCGCCCTCGCCCATCATGCGCATGAGCTGGCGGCGGCGGCGCGCGAACTCGCGCTGGTCCATGGCGGCTGGCACGGTGGTCCGGCCCTACATGAGGCGCGGGGGCGCCTTCAGCGGGTGCATCTCCTCGTTGATCAGGAGCACGCCCACGCGCACGTACTCGACGATCTCGGCGTAGGCGCTCTCCTCGGCCTCGCCGGCGCCCTCGACGTCGAACTCCACCTTGGAGATCTCGGCGAGGTCGCGCAGGATCTCGCGCACGTCCTCGGGCAGCTCGCGCTCGGCGCGGATGCCGCCGAGGCCGAGCCCGAAGAGAAAGCCCTGGCACCAGCGCCCGAGCGCCTCGGCGCGGCGGCCCAGGGGCTGGTCGTCGTCGGGCAGCAGCAGCCGGAAGCCGAGGGCGGTGTCGTTGAGCTGCTCCACGGTCTGCTCGTAGAGGGCCTCGAGCAGGGATTCGGCCTCGCGGGCGAGGACGTCGCCCGGCTCGCGCTCGCCCATCACCTGCGCCTGCCAGGCCATGCGGTCGGCACGCCCCTGGGCGCAGATGAGGCCGCACAGGGCGCCGTGGCCCTCGGCCGCGCCCGTCAGGGCGTCGGCGCGCCGCAGCGCCTGCTCGAGCCGCTCGTGGTCTACGCGGACGGTCTGCCGGGTCGTCGTCATGGCCTCGCCGCCGGCCCGCGGCCGGCGCCCTCCTATATATGGGAGCATTGTATCAGCCGCGGCGGCCTCCCCCGTGGCCGCAGTCTGCTATATTGACGCCATGGACGCCGAGCGCATCGCTCAGGTCGCGGAGCTCGAGCTCAGGCGCCTCGAGGCGCGAGTGGAGGAGCTCGTGCGCCTGTGCCGGCGCCTGAAGGAGGAGAACCGCGCGCTGCGCGCGCGCGAGCGCCAGCTCCTCGCCGAACGCGCCCGCCTCCTCGAGAAGCACGAGGAGGCGCGCACGCGCGTCGAGGCCATCATCACGCACCTGAAGGCCATGGAGCAGGGCTCGTGAGCGGCGAGCCGGTCCTGGTCACGGTGCGCATCCTCGACCGCGAGTACCGGGTGGCCTGCCCGCCGGAGGAGCGCGAGGACCTGATGGCCTCCGCCCGGCACCTCGACCAGCTCATGCGCGAGATCCGCGACAGCGGCAAGGTGATCGGCCTCGACCGCATCGCCGTGATGGCGGCGCTCAACATGGCGCACGAGCTGCTGGAGCTGCGGCGCGAGCGCGAGGGGCTCTCGGAGCGCATCGGCGAGCGCGTCCGGGCGCTCCAGGCCAAGGTCGAGGAGGCGCTCGGCGAGAGCTCGCAGATGGAGCTGTGAGCGCCCGTGGCCGCCCCGGGCATGCGGGCGGCACGGAGTTTCCGGGCGCCCCCTGCGGTGTGCGTGAGCGGGTCCTGAATGTACCTTGACCCTAATTCACGGCCCTGGGGGCGAAGTGCCGGTGCCAGTGTGCATGTCCGCCGGCGAGCGGAAAGCCTGCGGCATCGCCGACGCCCCCACCTGAACCTCAGGTTCAAGGGCGACGGCCCGCCACGGCACAGGCGGGGGGCGCCCACCCCTTCCCTGCCGGTGCGCGGCGCCGCGTGAGCGCCGCGCGCCGCACCTCGGGCCCGCGCCGCCGGCGCGACGCCGCATCCCCGCCCGATCCCGCCGAGCTGCGCGCGCGCATGCGCCGGCTGCGCCGGCGCCTGAGCGCCCCGGAACGGCGCGCGGCGGCGCGCGCGGCGGCGCGCCGGCTGGCGCGCACCGCGCTCTTCCGGCGCGCGCGGCACCTCGCGGCCTACCTGCCCGTGAGCGGCGAGGCCGATCCCCGGCCGCTCATCGAGCTCGCCTGGCGCCGCGGCAAGCGCGTCTACCTGCCCGTGGTCGACGCGGTGCACGGCCGCCGCCTCGGCTTCGCACCCTATGGGCGCTCCACCGCGCTGCGCCCGAACCGGTGGGGCATCCCGGAGCCGGCGCGGCCGGCCGCGCTGCGCCCGCCGCAGCGCCTCGACCTGGTCATCGTCCCGCTCGTCGCCTTCGACCGCCGCGGCAACCGCCTCGGCATGGGCGCGGGCTACTACGACCGCAGCTTCGCCTTCCTGCGCCGGCGGCGCTGGCGCAGGCCCCGCCTGGTGGGGCTCGCCTACGCCTTCCAGGAGGTGCCGTGCCTCGCGGCCCGGCCCTGGGACGTCCCCCTCGACGCCGTGCTCACCGAACGGGGCCTGCGCGTCTTTCCCGCCTCCGGCGGCCGGGACGAACCGTGACCGGAGGGAGAGCCGAACATGGCCTACTGGCTGATGAAGTCCGAGCCCACGACCTATTCCATCGACGATCTCGAGCGCGCCGGCACCGACGCCTGGGACGGCGTGCGCAACTACCAGGCCCGCAACTTCCTGCGGGCCATGCGGCGCGGCGACCGCGCCTTCTTCTATCACTCCAACTGCCCGCAGCCCGCCGTGGTGGGCGTGATGGAGGTCGTGCGCGAGGCCTATCCGGACCCCACCGCCTTCGATCCGAAGAGCCCCTACCACGACCCGCGCAGCACGCCCGAGGCGCCGCGCTGGTACGCGGTCGACGTGCGCTTCGTCGAGCGCCTGCCGGAGCCCGTGCCGCTGGCGGCGATCAAGGCGGATCCGGCGCTCGCGGAGCTGCCCCTCGTGCGGCGCGGCAATCGCCTCTCCGTGATGCCCGTCACGCCGGCGCAGTGGCGGCGCATCCTCGCCCTCGCACGGGGCTGAAGCGCCGGCATCGTGCCGCGCCGCGTGCGTGGCGCACGCGAAGGGCGTTCGCCGTATGGAACGAAGAACGCACCGCGTCGGCCTCGAGGCGCGTCGCGCGTTCGCACATGCGCGGTGCACGCGCACATGACACATGATGCGCAGGGTGAGCACACGCGTGTAGTTGACTGGCATTCTGGAAAATCTCGTATATACTCAAGCGCGGGTGTTTCTGCTGTTGCCTCGGGAGGTAAGAGATGGCTACGAAGAAGAAAGCCGCACCCAAGCGCAAGACCGCTGCCCGCAAGAAGGCGGCCACCAAGCGCAAGGTCGCCACGCGGAAGAAGGTCGCCACCCGCAAGAAGGCCGCGACGCGGAAGAAGGCCGCAACCAAGCGCAGGGCCACGGTGAAGAAGAAGGCCACGCGCAAGAAGGCCACCCGCAAGAAGGCCGCGACCAAGAAGAAGGCCACACGGAAGAAGGCTGCTCGGAAGAAGGCGACCCGCAAGAAGGCCGCAACCAAGAAGAAGGCCACAAGGAAGAAGGCGGCCACCAAGAAGAAGGCCGCCCGGAAGAAGGCCGGCCGCAGGAAGAAGGCCGCCCGCTGAGCGGCCGCTTCCGGCCGACGAACGCAAGGCCCGCCCCGTGCGGGCCTTTTTTCATGCCGCCATGCGGCCTTTTGGGCCGCATGGCGGCCGTTCGCGGCTGGCAGCTCGCAGTTTGCAGATGCAGGGCAACCCGCGGCAAGCCGGACCCGCTGCGGACCGTCACCTGCCGGCCGTCACCCGGCTCAGAGAAAGAGGCGGTAGGCCGGGTTGCCGGTCTCCTCGACGTACGGGTAGCCGAGCCCGTCGAGGAAGGCCTGGAAGCGGCGCCGGTCGGCGGGCGGGACCTGGATCCCCACCAGCACGCGCCCGTAGTCCGAGCCGTGGTTGCGGTAGTGGAAGAGGCTGATGTTCCAGCGCGCCCCCATGCGCGTCAGGAAGCGCAGCAGGGCGCCGGGGCGCTCCGGGAACTCGAAGCGGTAGAGGACCTCGTCGTCGATGCCGGGGGCGCGGCCGCCGACCATGTAGCGCACGTGCAGCTTGGCCATCTCGTTGTCGGTCATGTCGACCACCGGGTAGCCCTGCTCGCGCAGGCTGCGGACCAGCGCCTCGCGCTCGGCGTCGCCCTCGCGCAGCTCGATTCCGGCGAAGACGTGGGCCTCGCGCGGGTCGGCATAGCGGTAGTTGAACTCCGTGATGGAGCGATGGCCGATGGCGCGGCAGAAGCGCCGGAAGCTGCCGGGGCGCTCCGGGATGGTGACGGCGAACAGCGCCTCGCGGCGCTCGCCGAGCTCGGCCCGCTCGGCCACGTGCCGCAGGCGGTCGAAGTTCATGTTGGCGCCCGAGACGATGGCCACCAGGCGCTCGTCGCGGATGCCCGTGCGCTCGACGTAGCGCTTTAGCCCCGCCACCGCGAGCGCGCCGGCGGGCTCGGCGATGGAGCGCGTGTCGTCGAAGATGTCCTTGATGGCGGCGCAGATCTCGTCCGTGCTGACCAGGATCACCTCGTCGACGAAGCGCCGCGCCAGGCGGTAGGGCTCGCGGCCCACCTGGCGCACGGCGACGCCGTCGGCGAAGATCCCCACGTGCGGCAGCACCACGCGACGCCGGCGCGCCAGCGCCCGTTCCATGCTGGGGGCGTCGTCCGGCTCGACGCCGACGATGCGGATGCTCGGCCGCAGGTGCTTGACGTAGACGGCCACCCCCGCGATGAGCCCCCCGCCGCCGACCGGCACGAAGATCGCGTGGAGGGGGTCCGGGTGCTGGTGCAGGATCTCCATCCCCACGGTGCCCTGCCCCGCGATGACCTCCGGGTCGTCGTAGGGGTGGACGAAGGTCATGCCGCGCTCCTCGGCGAGGCGGACGGCGTGCTCGCAGGCCTCGTCGTAGGTGTCGCCGTGCAGCACCGGACGGCCGCCGAGGGCGCGCACCGCCTGCACCTTGATGGGCGGCGTGGTGCGCGGCATCACGATCAGCGCCCGCGTCCCGAGGCGGGCGGCGGCCAGCGCCACGCCCTGGGCGTGGTTTCCGGCGGAGGCCGCCACCACGCCGCGCTCGAGCCGCTCCGGCGGGAGCGAGACCAGCTTGTTGTAGGCGCCGCGCAGCTTGAAGGAGAAGACCGGCTGCAGGTCCTCGCGCTTGAGCCGGATGCCGTTGCCGAGGCGGGCGCTCAGCCCGCGCGCCTCCTCCAGCGGCGTCTGGCGCGCCACGTCGTAGACGCGGGCGGTGAGGATCTTCTCGATGTAGTGGCGGGGCATGCTCGTGACGTGGCCGCGATCCGGCCGTAACGGTATCATTTCGCGCAATTTCGCACCAACTCGGAGAGAGGCACACAATGGACAAAGAGGCGATGAAGCGCCGTGCCGCGCGCGCGGCCATCGAGCACGTCGAGCCCGGCACGGTCATCGGCGTGGGCACCGGCTCCACCGCCAACCACTTCATCGACGCCCTGGCCGAGATCAAGGGCCGCATCGAGGGGGCCGTGGCCAGCTCCAGGGCCACCGAGGAGCGCCTGCGCGCCCACGGCATCCCGGTGCTGGACCTCAACGAGGTGGGCGAGCTGCCCCTCTACGTGGACGGCGCCGACGAGGCCAACCGCCACCTCCAGCTCATCAAGGGCGGTGGCGGGGCGCTCACCCGCGAGAAGATCGTGGCCGCGGCCAGCCGCAGGTTCGTGTGCATCGCCGACGAGTCCAAGCTGGTCGACGTGCTGGGCGAGTTTCCCCTGCCGGTCGAGGTGATCCCCATGGGCCGCAGCCTGGTGGCGCGGCGGCTCGCGGCCATGGGCGGGCAGCCCGTGCTGCGCGAGGGCTTCGTCACGGACAACGGCAACCAGATCCTGGACGTGCGCAACTTCCGGATCATGGAGCCGGCGAAGATGGAGTCCGAGATCAACGACATCCCGGGTGTGGTGACGGTGGGCATCTTCGCCCTGCGCCCCGCCGACCTCCTCATCCTCGGCACCGCCGAGGGAGTCCGGGTCCTGGGTGACGGGTGACAGGTTACGGGTCACGGGTGACGGGTTACGGGTTACGGTGTACAGATCACCGTAAACCGTAGCCTGCAAACTGCAGCCCGCCTGCGGGAGCAGACGGGAAACGGGTTGCGGGAGACGGGAAGTATGACCGCGCCCGAAGGGCGCTCCACTCCTC
>WGBS01000225.1 GCA_015494165.1 Gammaproteobacteria bacterium
CGCCGACCGCGCCCTCTACGAGGCCAAGCGCGCGGATCAGCCGAGATCGACCCGCACGCGGTTCTTCCCCGCGCGCTTGGCCTCGTAGAGGGCGCGGTCGGCGCGCGCGATCACCTCGGCGGCACCCTCGCCGGGCGCGGCCTCCGCCACCCCGGCCGAGGTGGTCAGGGCGACGCGCCGGCCCTCCACCCCGAAAGGCGCCTCCTCGATGCGCGCGCGGATGCGCTCGGCGATGCGGCGGGCGACGTCGAGCGGCGTGCCGGCCAGCACGACCAGGAACTCCTCGCCCCCGTAGCGCCCCACCACGTCGAAGTCGCGCACGGCGGCGCGGATGCGCTGCGCCGCCTCGCGCAGCACGGCGTCGCCCGTCGGGTGGCCCCAGGTGTCGTTGACTGCCTTGAAGCCGTCGAGGTCCACCATGACCACGCTTGCCGGCACGCGCTCCAGCGCCGCCCGCGCCAGCGCCTCCTCCAGCGACTCGAGCGCCGCGCCTCGGCTGCGCACGCCCGTGAGCTCGTCGGTGCGGGCACGCTCGCGCTCGACGGCGACCAGCTCCGCGAGCTCGGCGACCTCGGCCTGCACGTAGGCCTCCATCACGAGCGAGGTGTCGAGCAGCAGGAGCTTGGTGAAGGCGCACAGGGCCGGCGCACGCGTCTCGGCCGGCAGCGCCTCCTCGGCGGTGCGACGCACCAGGCCCGCGAGCGCCGCGCAGGCGCCGAGATAGACGCCCGCCGGCACGCCGTAGTGGGCATGCACCACGCCCATGCGCAGGCGGCTCTCGAAGTAGTCGAGGCCCTCGTGGCCGCGCCCGAAGCCGCGCAGGTAGTCGCGGTGGGCGGCCTGCAGGCGCTGCGGGTCGCCGCCGCGGGCCATGACGGTGGCGTAGGAGGAGTCCTCGCGCAGGTGGGCGTGGAAGCGCGCGACGATCTCGTCGGCACGCGGGGCCAGCACCTCGCGGCGCAGGTGCTCGGCGTGCTCGCCGTCGCCCGGGGCGAGATCGACCAGCCGCAGGCGCGCCTCGCGGCGCGCCGGGTCGTCGAAGCCGAAGCGGCGGCAGAGAGGGTGGCTATCCTCGCGCATCGGTCCCGCGCGCCGCCCGGCTCGGCGCGCACGCAAAACGGGGAGCCGCGGTGCGGCTTGCGGCTCCCCGGGGCATCTCGATAATGATACCCGTCATGGAACGGGAAGTCCTGCTGCGGGCGGAGGGCCTGTACCGCTGGTACGGCGAGCGCTGCGCGGTCGCCGGCCTCGACCTCGAGCTCGCGCGCGGCGACGTCCTCGGGCTCCTCGGCCCCAACGGCGCGGGCAAGACCACCACCCTCCACATGCTCACGGGCAACCTGGCGCCGAGTGCCGGGCGCGTGACGGTGGCGGGCCACGACCTCCTGGACGAGCCGCGCGCGGCCAAGGCCGCGGTCGGCTACCTGCCGGAGCAGCCGCCACTCTACCGCGAGCTCACGGTGGGCGAGTACCTGCGCTACTGCGCGCGCCTCAACGGCATCGCGCGCGCGCGCGTGGGCGAGGCGGTGCGACGCGCCACGGCGCGCTGCGGGCTCGAGGGCATGGAGCGGCGCCTGATCGGCAACCTGTCGAAGGGCTACCAGCAGCGCGTGGGCATCGCCCAGGCCATCATCCACGCCCCGCCGGTGGTGATCCTCGACGAGCCCACCGTGGGCCTCGACCCCATCCAGATCCGCGAGATCCGCGAGCTGGTGCGCGAGCTCGGCCGCGACCACGCCGTCATCCTCTCCACGCACATCCTGCCCGAGGTGCAGATGGTGTGCTCGCGCGTGGAGATCATCCACCGCGGACGGATCGTCTGGTCGGCGGCGATGGACGCGCTCGAGCGCGAGCTCGCCGCCGGCGCCCTGGTGGTGCGGCTGGCGCGGCCGCCGGAGCCCGCGGCGCTCGCCGAGATCCCGGGCGTCGAGGCGGTCGAGCCGCTGGGCGAGGGACGCTTCCGCCTGCGGCACGCCGCCGGTGCGAGCCCCGCCGAGGCGGTGGCCGAGGCCGCCGTGCGCGGCGGCTGGGGCCTGCTCGAACTCACGCCCGAGCGGCGCTCGCTGGAGCAGGTCTTCGTCGAGCTCACCACCGCCGAGGAGCCCGAAGCGCGGCGGGAGGCGGCCTGAGATGGGCGCGATCTGGACCATCGCCGCGCGCGAGCTCAAGAGCCTGTTCCTCTCGCCGCTCGCGTGGACGGTGCTCGGCGTGGTGCAGCTCATCCTCGCCTATCTCTTCCTCGCCCAGCTCGACAACTACATGCAGTTCGCCGCGCAGCTCGCGCTCCTCGAGAACGCCCCGGGCGTGACCGACATCGTCGTCGCGCCCGTCATCGGCGACGCCGCGGTGGTGCTGCTCCTCGCGAGCCCCCTCGTCACCATGCGCCTGCTGGCCGAGGAGCGGCGCGCGCGCACGCTGCCGCTGCTCTACACCGCGCCCGTGAGCATGACCGAGATCGTCGCCGGCAAATACCTGGGCGTCATGGGCTTCATGCTCGTGCTGGTGGGCCTCATCGCCCTCATGCCGCTCTCGCTGCTCGCGGGCGGCAGCCTCGACCTCGGCAAGCTCGCCGCCGGCCTGCTCGGGCTGACGCTCGTGCTCGGCGCCTTCGCGGCGGCCGGGCTCTTCATGTCGAGCCTGACGGCGCAGCCCGTGGTGGCGGCGGTCTCCACCTTCGGGCTGCTGCTGCTGGTGTGGATCATCGACTGGGCCGGCGCGAGCCGCGAGGGCCTCGGCGACGCGCTCGCGCGGCTGTCGCTGCTGCGCCACTACGAGAACCTGGTCAAGGGCATCGTCTCCACCGCGGACCTCGCCTACTACCTGCTGTTCATCGTCTTCTTCCTGGGGCTGGCGGTGCGCCGCCTCGACGCCGAGCGCATGGGAGGCTGAGCGATGCGCATGGACCGCCGCTCGCGCCTGCGCCTGCGCGTCCAGCACGCGCTCTTCGTCGTCCTGTGGACGGCGCTCGTGGTGCTGGCCGGCTGGCTGGCGCAGGAATACAAGCGCGAGTTCGACTGGACCGCGGGCGGGCGCAACACGCTCTCGGAGGTGAGCCAGCGCGTGGTCGAGCGCCTGCAGGCCCCGGTCGAGATCACGGCCTACGCGCGCCCCGACGAGATGCTGCGCAAGCGCATCGAGGACCTGGTGGCGCGCTACCGGCGCGCGCGGCCCGACGCCTTCGAGCTGCGCTTCGTCAACCCCGACCGCGAGCCCGAGCGCGTGCGCGAGCTCGGCATCCGCTTCGACGGCACGCTCGTGGTGCGCTACCGCGGGCGCACCGAGCAGGTCTCCACGCTCAGCGAGCAGGCGCTCACGGGCGCGCTCGAGCGCCTCATGCGCGCGGGCGCGCGCAGGCTCGTCTTCCTCACGGGACACGGCGAGCGCAGCCCCGAGGGCGCCGCCAACCACGACCTCGGCCGCTTCGGACGCGAGCTCGAGCGCCGCGGCATCCGCTACACGACGGTGAACCTTGCGCGCACGCCCGAGCTCCCGAAGGACGGCGCCGTGCTCGTCATCGCCAGCCCCGCCACCGCGCTGCTGCCGGGCGAGGCGCGCATCGTGCGCGAGTGGGTCGCGCGCGGCGGCAACCTCCTGTGGCTGCTCGACCCCGGCGAAGGCACGGCGGGGCTGGAGGCGCTGCTCGGGACGCTCGGCCTGAAGGTGCTCCCGGGCACGGTCGTCGACGCGAGCGCGCCGGTGTTCGGCATCAATGATCCGACCTTCGTCGTCGTGCCGGAGTACCCGAGCCACCCGATCACGTCGGGGCTGCGGCTCATCACGCTCTTCCCGCGGGCGGCGGCGCTCGAGGCCGCACCGAAGGAGGGCTGGCACGCCTCGCAGGTGCTGCGCACGCTCCCGCGCGCCTGGAACGAGACCGGGCCCCTGCGCGGCGAGCTCCGCCCGGACCCGGACCGGGGCGAGCGCACGGGGCCCCTGACCCTTGCCGTCGCCCTCACGCGCCCGCGCCCGGCCGTGCAGGAGGACGGCCAGGCCGCGAACGCGAAAGGCGAGGCCTCCGACAAGGACGCCGGCGAGACGCGCGCGGAGGCAGGGGAGGAAACGGCCGCGCAGGCCGCCACCCCCGAAGCAGATCCTCGGCAGGGCGAGCAGCGCCGTGCGCACGGGGCGGCGCAGCCGCCAGACGCGGCGCATCGGCGCACGCTCGCAGAAGGCGACGCCGGGCCCCCGGCAAAGCCGCAGGCCCCCACTGCCGAGGCAAGTCCGCGGCACGGCGAGCAGCGCCGTGCGCACGGGGCGGCGGAGCCGCCAGACGCGGCGCATCGGCGCACGCTCGCAAAAGGCGACGCCGGGCCCCCGGCAAAGCCGCAGGCCCCCACTGCCGAGGCAAGTCCCCGGCAGGGCGAGCAGCGCATCCTCGTGGTGGGCGACGGCGACTTCCTGGCGAACGCCTACCTCGGCAACGGCGGCAATCTGGACCTGGGGCTCGCCATGGTCAACTGGCTGCTGCACGACGACGTGCTGGTGCAGGTGCCGGCGAAGGCCGCGCCGGACCGCAGCCTCGCGCTCTCGCGCACCGCCTCGGCCCTGATCGGCGTCGGCTTCCTGCTGGTGCTGCCGCTCGGGCTCATCGGCACGGGCGTGCTGATCTGGTGGCGGCGCAGCCGCCGCTGAGGGCGGGCCGATGGGACGGCGGGCATGGCTCAACCTGGCGCTGGCGGCGGCCGTGGCGGCGCTCGCCGCCGTGGCCTGGCTGCGCCCGGGCGAGGAGGCGCCGGCGCCGAAGCCGAAGCTGCTCGCGATCGACAAGGACCGGATCGCGCGCATCGTGGTCGAGCGTCCGGGGCGCGATACCCTCGAGCTCGTCCGCCGCGACGGCCACTGGTGGCTCGCGCGCCCCTTCGAGGCGCCGGCGGCGGCGTACCGCGCCCGCTCCATCCTCGGCATCGCCGACGCCGAGAGCGAGGCGCGCTACGAGGTGGGCGGGGACGAGCTCGGCAAGTACGGCCTCGACCCGCCCAAGGCGGTGGTGCGCCTCGGCGACGCGGCCACGGTCGCCGTCGGCGCCACCGAGCCCATCGACCTGCGCCGCTACGTGCGCGTCGGCGACGAGCGCGCCGTGCACCTCGTGCGCGACACCTTCTATAGCGACGTCGCCGCCGACGCCGCCGAGCTGGTGAGCACCCGGCTGATCCCCCCGGGCTGGGAGCCGGTGGAGATCGCCGTGCCGGGCCTCACCGTGCGGCGCGGCGGCGAGGGCCGCTGGGAGCCGGACGAGGCCCACCGCGAGGCCTCGGCCGACGCGCTCGCCGCCTTCGTCGAGGCCTGGCGCACGCGCCGCGCGCTGTGGGTCGAGCGTCTCGACGACAAGACGCGCGCCGCGCTCGCGAAGGCGCCCGAGATCCGCATCCGCCTGCGGCGCGCCGGTCCGAAGCGCGCCGAGGCGGCCAACGCAACACGGGAGCTGCGCTACCGGCTCGTTGCGCGCGACTCCGACAAGGGGCTGGTGCGCGAGGACCTGGGCCTGGTCTGGCGCGTGGCGCCCGCCGCGGCCGCCGAGCTCCTCGAGCTGCACGAGCCCGCGCCGGCCGGCGAAGGGGCCGCCAAGGAGGGGAAGGCGGACGGCGACGAGACGGACGGGAGCGAGGGCGACCGGGGCTCCGGCGGCTGAGGCGTGCCGGAGCTCCCGGAGGTCGAGACCACCCGCCGCGCCCTGGCCCCGCACCTGGCCGGCAGGCGCATCGCCGCCGTGCGCGTGCGCCGCCGCGACCTGCGCGAGCCGGTGCCGCGCGGCCTCGCGCGCCGGCTCGCCGGGGCGCGCGTGACGGGGCTCGACCGCCGCGGCAAGTACCTGCTGCTCCGCACCGACCGCGGGACGCTGATCCTGCACCTCGGCATGTCCGGGAGCCTGCGGCTCGTGCCCGCCTGCGCCCCGGCCGGGCCGCACGAGCACCTCGACCTCGTCCTCGACGACGGGCGCGCGGTGCGGCTGCGCGACCCGCGGCGCTTCGGGCTCGTGCTGTGGACACCGGGCGACCCGCTCGCCCATCCCCGCCTCGCCGGGCTCGGGCCCGAGCCCTTCGACCGCCGCCTCACGGGCGCGCGGCTCTGCGCGCGGCTCGCCGGCCGGCGCGCCCCGGTGCGCAACCTCCTGCTCGACGGGCGCATCCTCGCCGGCATCGGCAACATCTACGCCAACGAGGCGCTGTTCCTCGCCGGCATCCATCCCGCCTGTCCCGGCGGCGCCCTGGCCCCGGACGACTGCGCGCGCCTGCTGCGCGCGCTGCGGCGCGTCCTGCGCGAGGCGCTGCGCGCCGGTGGCACCACGCTGCGCGACTACGTCGACGGCACGGGCGAGCCCGGCGCCTTCCAGGTGCGGCTGCGGGTCTACGGGCGCGAGGGCGAGCCCTGCCCGCGCTGCGGCGCCGCCATCCGCCGCATCATCCCCGGCCAGCGCAGCGCGTACTTCTGCCCGCGGTGCCAGCGCTGCCCGCGGCGGTCCTGAGCCCGCGGCGGGGGACCCACCGGCCGCACCCTTGCCGCCCCGATGCCCCGCGGGTCCGAGGCCGCCTCCACGGTGCCGGCACGCCGGTCCCAGACCACGGCCTGCATGTTGCCGTAGGGCTCGACCTCGCGCAGGCGGTGGCCGAGCGCGCGCAGGCGCGCGGCCACGGCGGGCGCGAAGGCGCCGGGCTCGTGCTGCACCTCGTCCGGCAGGTACTGGTGGTGGAAGCGCGGGCGCGCCACCATGGCGCGCGCGCCCGCGCCCTCGGCGAAGGCGAGGGTGGCGTGCAGCACCATGCTGATGATACGGCTGCCGCCGGGCGTGCCGACGATCGCGACGCGCGTCCCGTCGTCGAGGAAGGTCGGGCTCATGCTCGACAGCGGCCGGCGTCCGGGCGCGATGGCGTTGGCCTCGGCCCCGATCAGCCCGTAGGCGTTGGGCACGCCGGGGGCGACGGCGAAGTCGTCCATCTCGTCGTTGAGCAGCACGCCGGTGCCGGGCGCGACGAAGCCCGAGCCGAACGGATAGTTGATGGTCAGCGTCGCGGCGACGCGGTTGCCCTCGGCATCGAGGATGGAAAGGTGCGTGGTGTGCGCCCCGGCGCCCCCGGGCGTGCCGGGCGGCGGGCCGAGAGCGGCCGAGGGGGTCGCGCGGTCGAGGCGGATGCCGCGCGCGAGCCGCGCGGCGTAGGCGCGCGACAGCAGCCGCCCGAGCGGCATCTGCACCTGGTCGGGGTCGCCCAGCCACAGGGCGCGGTCGCGATAGGCGCGCCGCATGATCTCGATGAGCACGTGGGCGCGCGCGGCCGCGCCCAGCCGCTCCCAGTCGAAATGCTCCAGCATGTGGAGCATCTCGGCGAGCAGCACGCCGCCCGAGGAAGGGGGCGCGGCGCTCACGAGCCGCAGCCCGCGCCAGCGCGCGCGCACCGGCTCGCGCTCGGCGATGCGGTAGGCCGCGAGGTCCTCCAGCGTCCAGATGCCGCCCGCCGCGCGCACGCCGGCCACCAGGCGCTCGGCCAGCGGCCCGCGGTAGAAGCCCGCCGCCCCCTCCCGAGCCAGCCGCGTCAAGGCGGCGGCGAGGTCCGGCTGGCGCAGCCGCCAGCCCTCGGGGGGGACCTCGCCGTCCTTCAAAAAGATCCGCGCCGCCGTGGGCGAGGCGCGCAGGGCCGCGAGGCGCAGGCGCGCGAAGCGGCGGTAGCGGGCATCGACCGGAAAGCCCTCCCGGGCGAGGCGGATGGCGGGGGCGAGGCTGCGCGCGAGCGGCAGGCGCCCGTAGCGCGCCGCGATGTGGGCGAGCGCCGCCGGCTCGCCGGGCACGGCGGCGGCGAGCGGCCCGTCGAGGCTCGCGCCCGGCCGCGGCCGCCCCTCGGCGTCGAGGTACATGTCGCGCGTGGCGGCGAGCGGGGCGCGCTCGCGCCCGTCCACCATGACCTCGAGCCCGTCGCGCGCGCGGTGCAGGAGCCAGAAGCCGCCCCCGCCCAGGCCCGAGCTGTAGGGCTCGACCACGGCGAGCGCCGCCGAGGCTGCCACCGCCGCGTCGAAGGCGTTGCCGCCGGCGTCGAGGATCGCGAGGGCGGCCTCCGTGGCGAGCGGGTGCGCCGTGGCCACGGCCACCGCCGGCGGGCGCCAGGCGGGCGCGGCCGACGCCGGCGCCGCGAAGGCGCCGAGCGCTGCCAGCACTAGCAGCACCGCCGCGAGACGCGGCGGCCGCTCAGCCGGCCTCGCGCATGAGGCGCTCGTATTTGGC
>WGBS01000226.1 GCA_015494165.1 Gammaproteobacteria bacterium
CCTCCCCGGCACGCCCGGCCGCGCCCCACAGGCGCGTGCAGCGCTCCACCTCGGCGCGAATGGCGGCGCGCACGTCGCGCGTGAGCGCCGTGTAGCCCGCGCGCGCATCGGCCGCCGCGCGCGCGCGGATGGCGTCGGCGGCAGCGTCGGCGAGCGCGGTGTAGTAGTTGATCTTGGTGACGCCCCGCTCGATGATCGCGCGGAACTGCTCGTCTCCGAGACCCGTGCCGCCGTGGATCACGAGCGGGATGCCGAGGGTCTCGTTGATCGCGGCGAGGCGCTCGAGGTCGAGCCGCGGCTCGCCGCGCAGCCTGCCGTGCACCGTGCCGATGGACACCGCCAGGAAGTCCACTCCCGTCTGGCGCACGTACTCGACGGCCTCCTCGGGCGAGGTGTAGACCACCTCGCCCGGGTGCTTCTCCGCGTCCTCGCCCTCGACCCCGGCCACGTAGCCGAGCTCGCCCTCGACCGGAACGCCGCAGGCGTGCGCCATCTCCACCACCTCGCGCGTGCGCCGCACGTTCTCCGCGAAGGGCTCGTGCGAGGCGTCCACCATGACCCCGTTGCAGCCAAGGGCGATGCCGCGCACCGCCGACTCCAGGCTGGCGCCATGATCGAGGTGGATGGCCACGGGCACGGACGCGCGGCGCGCCGCCGCCACCGTCGCCGCCATGGCGAGCTCGAAGTCGTAGTGCTCGAAGTGGGACTCGGCCAGGCTCAGGATCACCGGCGCCTCGCAGGCCTCGGCGCCGGCGACGATCGCCTCCAGGAAGGAAAGCTCCACGAGGTCGAAGGCGCCCACCGCGTACCGGTGGCGGTGGGCGTGGGCCAGCATGTCGGCCATGTGCACCAGCGGCATCGCGAGCCTCCTTTCGGGCCGTCAGGGCATGCGCGCCCATTCTGGCGGCCGGGAACGATGAATTCCAATCGATTCCCAATGCCCATTCCATAAGAGCACATTTATAGGTTGGGCTGGGCGCGGACGGGAGAGGAGCGAGAGACGGGGATCGGGAGGCGAGGGCCGGTGCGCGCTTCGCGCGCGGCCATTGGGTCGGGGTTGGAAGCTCCTCCCACAAAGGCAGGTTACAGGTTACAGGTTGCGGGTTGCAGTCCGCGGTCTGCAGCACGGGGCTTGGTCTCTTTCCCGTCTCCCCTGCCCCGTCGCCTGCCACTTGTCACCCGTCACCTGTCACCCGTCACCTGTCACCCGTCTCCCGTCACCCGCAACCCGTCTCCCGTCTCCCGCAACCCGTCTCCCGTCTCCCGCAACCCGTCTCCCGTCTCCCGTCTCCCGCCGCCCGGCGCATGCCGGGCGGCGCAAAAAAGAAGGGGCGGGTCGCCCCGCCCCTCCGAGCTCCGCCAGCGGTGCGGCTCAGTTGACGCGCGGGTCGAGCTCGCCGCTCGCGTAGCGCTTCCACATCTCCTCCATGGGGATGGGCTTGATCTTGGAGGCGTTGCCGGCGGTGCCGAAGGCCTCGTAGCGCGCCTTGCAGATCTCCTTCATCGCGTTCTTGGCCGCGGTGAGGTACTTGCGCGGGTCGAAGTTCTTCGGGTTCTCCGCCAGGTTCTTGCGGATGGCCCCCGTGGCGGCGAGCCGCAGGTCGGTGTCGATGTTGACCTTGCGCACGCCGTGCTTGATGCCCTCGACGATCTCCTCCACCGGCACGCCGTAGGTCTCGCCGATGTCCCCGCCGTACTCGTGGATGATCTTGAGCCACTCCTGCGGCACCGACGAGGAGCCGTGCATCACCAGGTGGGTGTCCGGGATGCGGGCATGGATCTCCTTGACGCGGTCGATGCGCAGCACCTCGCCCGTGGGCGGCTTGCTGAACTTGTAGGCGCCGTGGCTGGTGCCGATGGCGATGGCCAGCGCGTCGACCTTGGTCTGCTTGACGAAGTCGGCCGCCTGGTCGGGGTCCGTGAGGAGCTGGTCGTGCGAGAGCGTGCCCTCGGCGCCGACGCCGTCCTCCTCGCCCGCCTTGCCGGTCTCGAGCGAGCCGAGGCAGCCGAGCTCGCCCTCCACGGACACCCCGCAGGCGTGTGCCATCTCGACCACCTTGCGCGTGACCTCGACGTTGTACTCGTAGGTCGACGGGGTCTTCTGGTCCTCCATGAGCGAGCCGTCCATCATCACCGAGCTGAAGCCGAGCTGGATGGAGCGCTGGCACACCGCCGGCGAGGCCCCGTGGTCCTGGTGCATGACCACCGGGATGTGCGGCCACTGCTCGATGGCGGCCACGATCAGGTACTTCAGGAAGGAGGGGCCCGCATACTTGCGCGCGCCCGCCGAGGCCTGGACGATCACGGGGCTGTCGGTCTCGTCGGCCGCCTCCATGATCGCGTGCATCTGCTCCATGTTGTTGACGTTGAAGGCCGGCACGCCGTAGCCGTGCTCGGCGGCGTGATCCAGCAGCTGTCGAAGGGTGATGAGCGCCATAGCCTTCTCCTCGTTCTCGCGTCGCGTTGCGTCTCGTCTCCTCCGGCGCCCGCCCGGCGGACCCGGCGCCGCGGGCGCCCCGCGGGGAGCCCGATTGTAACCGAAGCGCCGCTCAGGTCGCGGGGCCGATGAGCTCTCCTACCCGCACGATCTTCATGGCATTGGTGCCCCCGGCCACGCCCGAGAGGTCGCCCTTGGTGATGATGACCAGGTCGCCGTCGCGCACCGCGCCGCGGCGCACGAGCTCGTCGACGATCTCGCGGTTGACGGTGGCGTGGTCGGTGGTGGTGACGTCGAAGCTGACGGGATAGACCCCGCGGTAGAGCGTCACCTTGCGCCGCGTGGCGACGTGGCGCGTCATGGCGTAGATCGGGATGTCCGAGGTGACGCGCGACATCCACAGCGCCGTGGCCCCGGACTCGGTGAGCGCCGCGATCGCCTTCACGCCCAGGTGGTTGGCCGTGTAGATCGAGGCCTTGGCGATCGCCTCGTCGACGCGCTGGAAGCGCGTGGGGTTGCGGCGCTCGACCGTGACGGCGTCGGCCTGGCGCTCGGCGCCGCGGCAGATGCGGTCCATGGCGGCGACCGCCTTCGCCGGGTAGCGCCCCGTGGCGGTCTCGGCCGAGAGCATGACGGCGTCGGTGCCGTCGAGCACGGCGTTGGCCACGTCGAAGACCTCGGCGCGGGTGGGGATCTGGCTCTCGACCATGGACTGCATCATCTGCGTGGCGGTGATCACCACCTTGTCCATGGCACGCGCGAGACGGATGATGCGCTTCTGGACCCCGGGCAGCTCGGCGTCGCCGATCTCGACCCCGAGGTCGCCGCGCGCGATCATGACGGCGTCGGCGGTGCGGATGATGTCCTCGATCGCCTCGAGGGCCTCGGCGCGCTCGATCTTGGCGATGATCCCGCCCGCGCCGCCGGCGGCGCGGAAGAGCTCGCGCGCCTCCTGCACGTCCTCGGCGTTGCGCGGGAAGGAGACGGCCAGATAGTCGGCCTGCATCTCGGCCGCGACGCGGATGTCGGCGCGGTCCTTCTCGGTAATGGCATTCGCCGACAGGCCGCCGCCTTGGCGGTTGATGCCCTTGCTGTCGCTGAGCTCGCCGCCGACCACCACGCGGCAGACGATCTCGTGGCCCACGACCTCGTCCACCCACAGGACGATGCGGCCGTCGTCGAGGAGCAGCGTGTCGCCGCGCTCGACGTCGTTGGGCAGCTCCTTGTAGGTGATGCCGACGCGCTCCTCGCTGCCGTCCTTCGGCCCGAGGGAGGCGTCGAGCACGAAGCGCGCCCCCTCGCGGAGCGTCACGGGCCCGTCGCGGAAGCCCTCGATGCGGATCTTGGGCCCCTGCAGGTCGGCGATGACGCCGATCTGGCGCCCGTGGGCGCGCGCGCGGTTGCGCACGGTCTCGGCCCGGCGCACGTGCTCCTCGGCGCTGCCGTGCGAGAAGTTGACGCGCACGACGTCGACGCCCGCCTGGATCACCTCGTCCAGCACCGCCGGCTCGTCGGTGGCCGGGCCCAGCGTGGCGATGATCTTGGTGCGCCTCAGCATGTGCGCGCCCGCCGGCCTGCGCTCAAGCGCCGCGCTCCGCCGCGCGCTCCTCCAGCACCGCCACGGCCGGCAGCTTCTTGCCCTCGAGGAACTCGAGGAAGGCGCCGCCGCCGGTGGAGATGTAGGAGATGCGGTCGGCGACGCCGAACTTGGCGATCGCCGCCAGCGTGTCTCCCCCGCCGGCGATGGAGAAGGCGGGGCTCTCGGCGATGGCCTCGGCGAGGCGGCGCGTCCCGCCCGCGAACTGGTCGAACTCGAACACCCCCACGGGACCGTTCCACACGATGGTGCCGGCGCCCTTGAGGATCTCTGCGTAGCGCTCGGCGGTCTCGGGGCCGATGTCGAGGATCATCTCGTCCTCGGCCACCTGGTCCACCGCCTTGGTGACGGCCTCGGCGCTCTCCGAGAACTCCTTGGCGACGACGACGTCGCTCGGCACCGGGATCTCGCCGCCCTGGGCGCGCGCCTGCTCCATGAGGCGCCGGGCCTCCGGCACGAGGTCCGGCTCGTAGAGCGACTTGCCCACCGGGTGGCCGGCCGCCGCGATGAAGGTGTTGGCGATGCCGCCGCCGACGATGAGCTGGTCGACCTTGCGCGAGAGGGCGTCGAGCACGGTGAGCTTGGTCGAGACCTTGGAGCCGCCGACGATCGCGACCATGGGGCGCGCGGGGTTCTCGAGGGCCTTGCCCAGGGCCTCGAGCTCGGCCGCGAGCAGCGGCCCCGCGCAGGCGACGGGCGCGAAGCGCGCCACGCCGTGGGTCGAGGCCTGCGCGCGGTGGGCGGTGCCGAAGGCGTCCATGACGAAGACGTCGCACAGCGCGGCGTACTTGCGCGCCAGCGCCTCGTCGTTCTTCTTCTCGCCCTTGTTGAAGCGCACATTCTCGAGCACCACCACCTCGCCCTCGGCGACCTCCGGCGGGTGCTCGAGGTAGTCCTTGATCAGGCGCACCTCGCGCCCGAGCAGGCCCGAGAGGTGCTCGGCCACCGGCCGCAGCGAGTACTTCTCGTCGTAGACGCCCTCCTCGGGCCGCCCCAGGTGCGACATGAGCATGGTGCGCGCCCCGGCCTTCATGGCGTGCTCGATGGTGGGCAGGGCGGCGCGGATGCGGGTGTCGTCGGCCACCTGGCCGTCCTTGAGCGGGACGTTGAGGTCCTCGCGGATCAGCACGCGCTTTCCCGCGAGGTCGAGCTCGGTCATCTTGATCACGGACATCTCGGCTGGCTCCCCCCTTGTGACCCCTGCGAAGAAACGGGCCGGGGCGCCCGCGGGCGCCCCGGCCTCCCGTGCAGCGCGCCTTACTTGGCGCCCATCATGGCCGCGCAGGTGTCGAGCATGCGGTTGGAGAAGCCCCACTCGTTGTCGTACCACGAGCAGACCTTCACCAGGCGGCCGTCGATGATGCGCGTGAGCGTGGCGTCGTAGGTGGAGGAGACGGTGGTGTGATTGAAGTCCATGGACACCAGCGGCTCCTCGTTGTAGGCGAGGATGCCCTTGAGCTCGCCCTCGGCCGCCTCCTTGAGCACCGCGTTGATCTCCTCGATGGAGGTCTCGCGCGCGGCCTCGAAGGTGAGGTCCACCAGCGAGACGTTGATGGTGGGCACGCGCACGGCGAAGCCGTCGAGCTTGCCGTTGAGCTCGGGCAGCACGAGGCCGACCGCGGCGGCAGCGCCCGTCTTGGTCGGGATCTGCGACTGGGTGGCCGAGCGCGCGCGGCGCAGGTCCTTGTGGTAGACGTCGATCAGGACCTGGTCGTTGGTGTAGGAGTGGATGGTGGTCATGAGGCCGCGCACCACGCCGATCTTCTCGTGCAGCGGCTTGACCAGCGGCGCCAGGCAGTTGGTGGTGCAGGAGGCGTTGGAGACCACCTGGTGCTCGGGACGCAGCACGTGGTGGTTGACGCCGTAGACCACGGTGGCGTCCACGTCCTTGCCGCCGGGCGCGGAGATCAGGACCTTCTTGGCGCCGGCGTTGATGTGGGGCATGGACTTCTCCTTGGAGGTGAAGAGCCCCGTGCACTCCATGACGACGTCGATGCCGAGATCGCCCCACGGGAGCTTGGCGGGGTCGCGCTCGGCGAAGACGCGGATGCGGTCGCCGTTGACCACCAGGTAGTCGCCATCGACGTCCACGCTGCCGGCGAAGCGCCCGTGCACCGTGTCGTAGCGGGTCAGGTGCGCGTTGGTCTGGGCGTTGCCCAGGTCGTTGATCGCCACCACCTGGATCTCGTTGGTGCGGCCCGCCTCGTACAGCGCCCGCAGGACGTTACGGCCGATGCGGCCGAAGCCGTTGATCGCAACCTTGATCGCCATCGTTTCTCTCCTCGCAGATGCCAGAGTCGTCGAGGGGCGGCGGCGCCGCCCGCACGGAGCACGCCGCTCAGCCGCCGAGGGTCTCCTCCACGGCGCGCGCCACGTTCTCCGCGGTGAACCCGAAGTGCTCGAACAGGACCTTGCCCGGCGCCGACTCGCCGAAGCGGTCGATGCCGACCACGCGTCCGCGGCAGCCGACGTAGCGGTGCCAGTAGGGGGTGGTCCCGGCCTCTACCGCCACGCGCGCCTGCACCGACGAGGGCAGCACGGACTCGCGCCAGGCCTCGTCCTGGGCGTCGAAGACCTCGGCGCAGGGCATGGAGACCACGCGCACGCGCCGCCCGCGCTCGGCGAGCAGGCGCTGCGCCTCCAGGGCGAGCGCCACCTCCGAGCCGGTGGCGATGACGATCGCCTCGGGCGTGCCCTCGCAGTCCGAGATCACATAGCCTCCGCGCGCGGCGGCCGCGAGCTGCTCGGGCGTGCGCGCCTGCGCCTTGAGGCCCTGGCGCGTGAGCACCAGCGCCGTCGGCCCGTCGCGGCGCTCGATGGCCGCGCGCCAGGCGACCGCAGTCTCGGCGCCGTCGCAGGGGCGCCAGACGTGCATGTTGGGGATGAGCCTCAGGCTCGCGACGTGCTCGATGGGCTGGTGCGTGGGCCCGTCCTCGCCCAGGCCGATGGAGTCGTGGGTGTAGACGTAGACCACCCCCAGCCCCATGAGCGCGGACATGCGCACGGCGTTGCGCGCGTAGTCCGAGAACACCAGGAAGGTGCCGCCGTAGGGGATGAAGCCGCCGTGCAGGGCGAGCCCGTTCATGATCGCCGACATGCCGAACTCGCGCACGCCGTAGTAGACGTAGTTGCCGTCGGGGTCGTCCTTGGAGATGCCCTTGGAGCCCGACCAGATCGTGTTGTTGGAGCCGGCGAGGTCGGCCGAGCCGCCGATCAGCTCCGGGAGCTTCGGCCCGTAGCCCTCGAGCGCCACCTGCGATGCCTTGCGCGTGGCCATATCCTTGGCCTCGGCCTGCACCTTCTCGATGAAGGCGCGCGCGTGCTCGGCCCAGCCTTCGGGAAGCCTGCCCTCCATGCGGCGCTCGAACTCGGCGGCGAGCTCCGGATAGGCCTTGCGGTAGGCCTCGAAGCGCTCGCGCCACTCCGCCTCGAGGCGCGCGCCCTTCTCGCGCGCGTCCCAGCCCTTGTAGATCTCCTCGGGGATGACGAAGGGCGGGTGCGGCCAGCCGATGTTCTCGCGCGTGGCCTGCACCTCGTCCTCGCCCAGGGGCGCGCCGTGGCAGTCGTGCGAGCCGCACAGGTTGGGCGCACCGTAGCCGATCACGGTCTTGCAGCAGATGAGCGAGGGCTTGTCGGTGACCGCGCGCGCCTCCTCGATGGCGCGGCGGATGGCCTCGGGGTCATGGCCGTCCACGCCCGGCACCACGTGCCAGCCGTAGGCCTCGAAGCGCTTGGGGGTGTCGTCGGTGAACCAGCCCTCGACGTGGCCGTCGATGGAGATGCCGTTGTCGTCGTAGAAGGCGATCAGCTTGCCCAGCCCCCAGGTGCCGGCGAGCGAGCAGGCCTCGTGCGAGATGCCCTCCATCAGGCAGCCGTCGCCCAGGAAGACGTAGGTCCAGTGGTCGACGATGGTGTGGCCCTCGCGGTTGAAGTGCGCGGCGAGCACCTTCTCGGCGAGCGCCATGCCGACGGCGTTGGTGATGCCCTGCCCGAGGGGGCCGGTGGTGGTCTCCACGCCCGGCGTGAGGCCGTACTCGGGGTGGCCCGGCGTCTTGGAGTGGAGCTGGCGGAAGTTCTTGATGTCGTCGATGCTGAGGTCGTAGCCCGTCAGGTGCAGCACGGCGTAGAGCAGCATGGAGCCGTGGCCGTTCGAGAGCACGAAGCGGTCGCGGTCCCACCACTTCGGGTTCGCCGGGTTGTGGCGCATGTAGTCGTTCCACAGCACCTCGGCGATGTCCGCCATGCCCATGGGCATGCCGGGATGGCCTGAGTTGGCCTTCTGGACCGCATCCATGCTGAGGGCACGGATCGCGTTGGCCAGGTCTTTACGCGAAGGCATGACCTTCTCCCCTGTTTCGGCGAATGTCTGGTTCCAGCAGCCCGACCCTCCGGCGCGGCGCGACATGCGCACCCTCCCGCCCGCGCGGGCGGGTCCGCGCCTGCCGGGGCCACCCCCGGGCAGAAGAGGATTCGACGCTCTGTGCGCTCCGGCGCCCCGCGGGCCGTGCGTTGCGGCGCCGCGGAACGGACATCGCTGCGCGATGAAACGCTTATTTTCCCCGAGCCCCCCCTGCCTAGCAAGGCGGCGGGCACCGCCCAGAGGAATGCCGTTCGTCGGCGCGCACCTGCCGCTGCGTCCTGCGGCAGCCTGCCGGCGCCTTGCGCAGGCCGCCGGCGCCACCTAGACTCGCTGGCGTAATTCCTTGATAACAAAGGAAGCAAAGCGGAGGGTCGATCCGTGAGCACCCCTGACGGCACCACCCGGTGGCTGCGGCGCCTGCCCGCCACCTTCTCCTGTCTCGTCCTCGCGCTCGCCACCGTGGCCGGCCTGCTCCCGGGCCGGGCCTTGGCCGACACCTACACCTTCGTCGTCCAGCCCATCCTGCCGCCTGCGCAGACCCGCAAGGCCTTCCAGCCGCTGGCCGACTACCTCAGCCGGCGGACCGGCCACGAGATCCGGCTCGTCACGGCGGTCAACTTCCTCGCCTACTGGGCGCGCATGAAGCGCGGCGACTACGACCTCATCCTTGACGCGGCCCACTTCACGGACTGGCGCGTCAAGAACCTCGGCTACGTGGTGCTGGCCAAGATCCCGGACACGGTCAGCTACAGCCTCGTGACCGCCGAGGACACCCTGGTGCTGGAGCCCTCGGAGCTCATCGGCAAGCCGGTGGCCACCATCGGCTCGCCGAGCCTCGGCGCCGTGCGCCTGGCGCAGATGTTCCCCAACCCGCTGCGCCAGCCGGTGACGGTCGAGGTGGACAACTCGCGCGACGCGATCGAGGCGGTGCTCAAGGGCCGCGCCATGGGCGCCATCGTGCCCTCGCCCCTGGTCGGCGCCTTCCCCCTCAACGTCGTCACCACCACCGAGCCCGTGCCGCACATCGCCTTCTCGGCCTCGCCCGAGGTGCCGGAGGCGGTGCGCAAGGCCCTGCGCAAGGCGCTCGTCGAGGCCGACCGCACCCCCGACGGCCAGGCCATGCTCAAAGCGATCAACTTCCCGCGCTTCGTGCCCGCCGACGAGAAGGTCTACGACGGCTACGCCAAGCTGCTCGAGGGCATCTGGGGCTACTGAGGCCCGCCGCGGCCGGGGCCTCCGGGCCACCGAGGGCCGGCGCGGGTGCGCCGGCGCGGGCGAGGCGCTAGACTGTGGCGCCTGCCGGCCGCGGCCGCCGGCGCACGAGCGGGGCGGGGCGCACGCCCCCCACGGCACGGGAGCAGCGATGGCAGCGGAACAGGTCTTCACCTCGGAATCGGTCTCGGAAGGCCACCCGGACAAGATCGCCGACCAGGTCTCGGACGCGATCCTCGACGCGATCCTCGCCCGCGACCGCCACGCGCGCGTCGCCTGCGAGACGCTCGTCAAGACCGGGCTCGTCATGCTGGCCGGCGAGATCACCACCGACGCCGCCGTCGACTACGAGTCGGTCGTGCGCGAGACCGTCACGGGCATCGGCTACGACAGCTCCGAGATCGGCTTCGACGGCGCGACCTGCGCCGTGCTGGTGGCGATCGGCAAGCAGTCGCCCGACATCCGCCGCGGCGTCGACCGCGGCGACCCCAAGGCGCAGGGGGCCGGCGACCAGGGCATGATGTTCGGCTACGCCACGGACGAGACCGATGTCCTCATGCCCGCGCCCATCCACTACGCCCACCGCCTCGTGCAGCGCCAGGCGGAGCTGCGCCGCAGCGGGCGGCTGCCGTGGCTGCGCCCCGACGCCAAGAGCCAGGTGACGGTGCGCTACCGCGACGGCCGCCCGGTGGCGGTCGACGCCGTCGTGCTCTCGACCCAGCACGCCCCGGACGTCCATACCGAGGCCCTGCGCGAGGCGGTGATGGAGGAGATCATCAAGCCCGTGATCCCGGCGGGCTGGCTGCACCGCAGCACGCGCTACCACATCAACCCCACGGGGCGCTTCGTCATCGGCGGCCCCATGGGGGACGCCGGCCTCACCGGCCGCAAGATCATCGTCGACACCTACGGCGGCATGGCGCGCCACGGCGGCGGCGCCTTCTCCGGCAAGGACCCCTCCAAGGTCGACCGCTCGGCCGCCTACGCCGGCCGCTACGTGGCCAAGAACGTGGTCGCCGCGGGGCTCGCGGCGCGCTGCGAGATCCAGGTCTCCTATGCCATCGGGGTGGCCGAGCCGACCTCGATCAGCGTGCAGACCTTCGGCACGGGGCGCATCCCGGACGAGCGCATCGCCGAGCTCGTGCGCGCGCACTTCGACCTGCGCCCCGGCGGCATCATCGAGATGCTCGACCTGCTGCGCCCGATCTACCGCAAGACGGCGGCCTACGGCCACTTCGGGCGCGAGGAGCCGGAGTTCAGCTGGGAGCGCACGGACAAGGCCGAGGCGCTGCGCGCCGACGCCGGCCTGCCCGAGGCGCGCAGCGCCTGAGCCGGCCGAAGGGGTCTACAATCTTCTCCGGTGCCGGACATGTCCGCTGCCGCGACGGCGGCGGCGCACGATTGAGGGAGGAGCCGCGATGAGCAGCCAGCCCGCACGCGAGCGCGAGGCCGACTTCCACGTCAAGGACCTGTCGCTGGCCGAGTGGGGCCGCAAGGAGATCCGCATCGCCGAGACGGAGATGCCGGGGCTGATGGCGGTGCGCGAGGAGTACCGCGGGCAGAAGCCGCTCGCCGGCGCGCGCATCGCCGGCTGCCTGCACATGACGATCCAGACCGCGGTCCTGATCGAGACCCTGGTCGAGCTCGGCGCCGAGGTGCGCTGGGCCTCGTGCAACATCTTCTCCACCCAGGACCATGCGGCGGCCGCCATCGCCGCGCGCGGCATCCCGGTCTTCGCCTACAAGGGCGAGACGCTCGAGGACTACTGGGAGTTCGTGCACCGCATCTTCGAGTGGCACGACGGCGGCACGGCCAACATGATCCTCGACGACGGCGGCGACGCCACGCTGGTCGTCCACCTGGGCGCGCGCGCCGAGCGGGACCCGAGCGTGCTGGACGACCCGCAGAACGAGGAGGAGCGCGTGCTCTACGCCGCCATCCGGCGCCGCCTGCGCGAGCGCCCGGGCTGGTACGGCGAGCTCGCGCGCAGCATCCGCGGCGTCACCGAGGAGACCACCACCGGTGTGCACCGGCTCTATCACATGGCCGAGCGCTGCGAGCTGCTCTTCCCCGCCATCAACGTCAACGACTCGGTGACCAAGTCCAAGTTCGACAACACCTACGGCTGCCGCGAGTCCCTGATCGACGGCATCAAGCGCGCCACCGACGTCATGATCGCCGGCAAGATCGCCGTCGTGTGCGGCTACGGCGAGGTCGGCAAGGGCTGCGCCCAGGCCCTGCGCGGCATGGGGGCGACGGTGTGGGTGACCGAGATCGACCCCATCTGCGCGCTGCAGGCGCTGATGGAGGGCTACCGCGTGGTCACCATGGACGATGCCTGCGAGGTGGCCGACATCTTCGTGACGGCCACCGGCAACGTCAACGTCATCACCCACGACCACATGCGGCGCATGAAGGACGAGGCCATCGTCTGCAACATCGGACACTTCGACTCCGAGATCGACGTCGCCAGCCTGCGCCAGTACCCGTGGGAGAACATCAAGCCCCAGGTGGACCACGTCATCTTTCCCGACGGGAAGAAGATCATCCTGCTCGCCGAGGGGCGACTGGTGAACCTGGGATGCGCCACGGGCCACCCCTCCTTCGTCATGTCGGCCTCCTTCACCAACCAGGTGATCGCCCAGATCGAGCTCTGGAACCATCCCGAGCGCTACGAGCGCCGCGTCTACATGCTTCCCAAGAAGCTCGACGAGAAGGTCGCGCGCCTGCACCTCGGCAAGCTGGGCGCGAAGCTCACGCGCCTGACCCCGGAGCAGGCCGAGTACATCGGCGTGCCCGTGGACGGGCCCTACAAGCCCGACCATTACCGCTATTGAGGTTTACAGTCTGCGGTTGACAGTTTACGGTCCACCGTAAACCGTACACCGTCGACTGCTGGCTGGCGTCAGCCAGCCGCCTTCCGTGATGGAGACACAGCGCCGCTTCCCCCAGGAGTTCAGCTTCGAGTTCTTCCCGCCGAAGACGGCGGAGGGGGAGGCGCGCCTGCGCGAGGCCTGGGAGGCGCTGCTGCCACTGCGCCCCGCCTTCTTCTCCGTGACCTACGGCGCGGGCGGCTCGACGCGCGAGCGCACCTACGAGACCGTGCTCGCGCTGCGCGAGGCCACCGGGGTCGAGGTGGCGCCGCACCTTTCCTGCATCGGCTCCACGCGCGCGGCCATCCGCGAGCTGCTCGAGCGCTACCGCGCCGCCGGGGTGCGGCGCATCGTCGCCCTGCGCGGGGACCTGCCCTCGGGCATGGTCGAGCCCGGCGAGCTGCGCCACGCCAACGAGCTCGTGGCCTTCATCCGCGAGACCACGGGGAGGCACTTCCACATCGAGGTCGCCGCCTACCCCGAGTTCCACCCGCAGGCGCCGGGCGCGCGCGCCGACCTCGAGCACTTCCGGCGCAAGGTGGAGGCGGGCGCCGACTCGGCCATCACCCAGTACTTCTACAACGCCGACGCCTACTTCCGTTTCGTCGCCGACTGCGAGGCCATGGGGCTGGAAATCCCCATCGTGCCGGGCATCATGCCCATCACCAACTACGCGCAGCTCGCGCGCTTCTCCGACGCCTGCGGCGCCGAGATCCCGCGCTGGATCCGCAAGCG